>DAOVQH010000117.1 GCA_030628755.1 Candidatus Cloacimonadota bacterium
AAAATACGCTATTTTCAGTGACCTACACCTAGGAGATGGTGGTAGTGCAGATGATTTTTTTCACAATGAGGAAACAATGAAGACTGCTCTCACCTTTTATAATGAAAATGATTATAGACTTATTTTACTTGGAGATATTGAAGAGTTATGGCAATTTGATTTGAATCAGGTTGTTAATAGATATAACAACAGTGTTTATAAAAGGATGATAGCATTTGGTAATAATCGTGTTTATCGTGTTTTTGGGAATCATGATTATGAATGGTATTCTACTCCTGATCCTGCTATGAGAAATCCTGAAAAACATAAAGGCGCTCCAGAAGCATTGAAAATGAAAGATAGCAATGGAAATATAAAAATCTTGCTTGTTCACGGTCATCAAGGAAGTATTGATTCTGATAAAAATAGTTGGATTAGCAGATTTCTTGTTAGAGGATTTTTCAAACCGATTGAGCCACTGGCAAAATTTTTGGGATTTTACGGTCATCCTTCAGCCACAAAATCTCAGGTTACAACTGATTACGAACAAATTATGTATGCCTGGGCAAAAAAGGAAAAAGTAATTCTTATTTGTGGCCATTCGCATCGTGCTATTTTTGCTTCTAAATCTTACGCAGATAGATTAGAAGATAAGATTGCAGACTTACAAGCTGATAATCTTGTGAATAGAAATGATAAAGAAATTGTTAAAAAGAATATGAAGAAGATAAACCAACTTACGAGAAAATTAAATGAAGAAAAAGAAAAAGGAAGAGACATTGACCCCACCGAACCTGAAAAGAAACCACTACCTTGTTACTTTAATTCAGGTTGTGGACTTTATACTGACGGTATTACTACAATTGAAATAGTTAATGATGAAATTAAGTTAGTGAAATGGCATAGGGATACTACAAAAGAACCTCGTTTTGAAATATATGAGAAAGAGAGTTTGATTAAATTTGTAAACATTATAACCGGCAAGGAGATGATATAAACATAATAAACACTTTATGATAGTTTGAATTATCCCACGGTTTAGTAACTTATTTTTAGTATAATTACTTTAAAATTTTTCTATTGACATATATTCAATTATCGATATTTATTTGTAATAAATGAATTTATTCTGAGAATCACCATTTCAAGGAGATGTATTATTTTTTCTTGGGTAAATCTTTTATTATCGGAAATGTCAGAGAAATTCAAACAAAATGCAAGGAGGATTAAAATGAAAGTGTTTAGTAAGTCTTTATTCTTTATCGCACTTGCAGGGTTGATTGCTTTATCTTCTGCAAGTGTTAATGCACAGGTGGTGGTCACAATTCACCAACCGCCGCCAAGACAGTTGAATTTGGATGACTTATGGAGTATAAGCCTCACAAATAATACCCAAGAGACCTTTACGATCTATCTTTGTGGAACGGCAACTGAAGAAAGTGATGGGTTGATTTTCGAGGGTAGTTCCAACATGTTCTCTCTCCCACCCGGTTTTATGCGTGTGAATCTCACAGATATAACGATAGATGTTGAGTACTCCAACAAAAAGTACGAAGATATTGTACTGCGGACCGGGAGCGTCTCTGAGGGAGACTACACCGTATGCATCCGTGTAATTAATGCGGAGAATGGTGAGGAACTCGGGCAGGCTTGTATTCAGCAGCAGGTTGCACACCCCTCCCCTCCACAACTTATTTCGCCAAGTGATGGTGCAATGGTAGAGGATGAATTTCCTGTTTTTACTTGGATGCCTCCAATACCTTTACCCCTTGGACAAGAAATATCCTATAACCTGAAGATTGTGGAAATCATTACTGGCCAGTCACCGATAGATGCAATGCAATCCAATCCTGCCTGGTTTGAGGAAGATGGGATAACCACGACTTCTTTTAGATATCTAGTTGGTGCCAGAGGCTTTGGGTCCGGCAAAACTTACTGCTGGCAGGTGCAGGCATTGGACAGCGACGGCTTTTCTATTGGAGATAATAATGGGAAGAGTGAAATCTGGAGTTTCCAGTTTGGCGAAGCAGTACTGGTGATACATGAAGAACCTGCCACTCTGCGACTTATCTCCCCCGAAGATGGTGAAGAGATTGATACACCTACACCTAGGTTTGAATGGAAACCAATTGACACCTCTACCCTAATTACACTGACAGTTACCCCCGAAGTATCTTATAATTTGATGATCTGGCAGCTGCCTGAAGACCTCGCAGAAAGGGTAATGGAAGGATATACGCTCACCGAAGGAGACCTCGTGGACCTTGAACCATATTTTGTCAAAGAGGAAATTGAAGAAACATCTTTCGTTTATACGGATACTGCTGATTATCCTTTTGTGCCGGAGTTTGCCTACGCCTGGCAGGTGATTTCCCGGTTGGGTGATTGGATACTAAGTCCCAGCGAGATCTGGTGCTTTTCCATAGCTAAACTTGAAGAAGTGCCACGCGAAATTAAGCTGAAAAAAGAAGCTAAGAAAGCACTGGAAGAGACTCTTGGGGAATATGAAGGAGATGGAGAAACGACTGAAGAAATTAGGAGAATTATTGTTAAAGTTGAAAATGCGATAAGATTTGAAAAAGAAAAGAGACGGAAAGAAGCTTTAGAGCAGAAATTAGAAGCTGTTAAAGAGATAGCAGAGTTGATCAAAAAAGGTAAGAATACTAAACTGAACGAAGCTCAAAAAAAGATATTTGAATCGCTCAAGCTTGAGTTACCTGAAAAAGAAAGGGTAAAGATAGAAATTCTAAAAGTGCTGAAAGAAGCATATGAGGCGGAGACGGATATAAGCACGGGCCAAGAAATTAAGAAAATTATGGGCAAAATTATAACTATTATTAAGCTCGAACAAGAAAAAGGTTATAAATGGTATCCTCTTGGACGGACTGGAGAAGAGATAGAACAGAACACTAGAAAATGGAAAGAACTCATAGAAAAGAAAAAAGATGCACTAAGTGAGGTTAATACTCTCATAAGGAGAGGTAAAGATGGGAATCTCAAAGATGCGAAAAAGAAAATAAAAAAGCTTATTGAAGCTGAACTGCCCAAAGACAAAGACTTGCGCTGGTTGAAGGAATATATAATAGAAGAACTTGAGGATGCCAAAAAGAAAATAGATGGCCTAAAAACCAAGATTCACGATGCCTGTAAAAAAGTTGAATATTCCAAAGAGGCTGAAGGAAAAATTAGAGCAGCGGAAAAGAAGGCAGCGGATGAAGGAAAGGCGCATATGAACGGGGGCGTGATTACGAATAAGAAGAGCAAGAGATCGAAAATAAGAGGAATCATACCTACACTTGAGGGGTTGAAGACATATATGGAAGGGAAAGGAAGACAGAATCAGAAACCTTACAATATCATTGTTGATCTCATATCAAAGTTCGACAATTTAAACCAAACATGGCCTGCACCACCTCAAGCTCAAACCCCAGAAGAGATGGCGAAACAAGCGATCATCAATGAACTTGAAAATGCGAAAAATCCGCTCAAGCAGATCTCTGACGAGCTTGATAAGATAGCTGGTAAGATTAAAGTGCTCATTAAAATGGAAGAAGAAGGTTTCGGACCCCCTTTGGCACATATCAAGAAAAAACAGGAGGCCCTCAATGAAATCAATGCTATCTTGAATGGCTTTGATGCAAAGAAAGCTGCGGTCAACGAAGAGCTTAGAAGAATCAAAGACAAAATCGAGCGATCTATAACAGCCGAGAGGGCTGCAATTAGACGAAAAGCAGCGTTGGAGCAAGACCTGGACAGACAGAAACAAGCGATTCGGACACAGATCAACAATATCTGGGACTGGAATAAGAAAAGATGGAAGAAAATCCCTGGTATTACTCGTAGTACACAAAGAGCAAAGCTGAAGAATGTTATAGAATGGTTCATTGGACTTGAAGAATTAGAACAAAGTTTGAATAGGTTTAGAACGGGAAAAGAAACAGAAGCACTAACGGCGAAGGGTTTTGTCAGGCAAGGGGCAGTACCACCGAGAGGTTCTGCCTTAGATATAGTTAACAAACTCTTAGACCAAAACAATACAAAAGGTAAAGAGAGAACGATGGAGGAAGTCAAAAAGGAACTTAAAAAAATTAAAGCCAAAATCGAAAAGCTAAAGACTGCCGAAGAGATAATCGAACAATATGAGAAACTAAAGAAAGAATAAGAAAAGTGAGAGGGTGATGATGAAGATTATATCTCTATGTAACCCCCATTAGATATGAAGTTATCCAACGGGGTCAACGCCGTGAGATGAATAATATCTAATTGGGGTAATAGCCATTTCTCCTCCTTGTAGGAAGTGTTAGAAGCTGGAAGAAAGAAGTAAGATGATAGATAGGAGAAGCAAGAAAAAAAGTAAGATCCTATGATAAGATAAAACGGGTGGTAAAAAACCCCTTGCCGAAAGGAGAAAGAATCATGAAACATCGAATGATATCTATTAATATCTTTTTAATTGTATTTGTTATGGGAAGTTTCCTGTTCCTCAGCATTCTTCAGGCTCAGGACGATACATCTTATATCAAGTTCTCCGGCAGCAGCAGGTTATACACTCAATATTCCAATCGCCAAGGTACTAATCAGCAGGTGCCCACCAAATTCTGGCGTTGGGACTTGAATCCTACGTTAACGGTGTACGGCATACCTATCTCCATGAACTTTTTCCTTTCTTCAGAGCAGAGCTGTTTGCGACAGAATATCAATCGGTTCAGTCTATCGTTGGTTACAACTAAACTTTTGAGAAAAGTTCCGGTGTTGTCTTATTTTTCAAGGCTCGGTATTGGCACATGTTATCCTATCTATTCGCCCTTAACCCTCAGCGGTGTTCCGGTCACCGGTGCTGATATTGAGCTTACTCCCGGTATTTTCTATTTTGCCTTTACCTGGGGTAGAACTCAGAAAGCTATTCAGGGAACCACAACCCGGGCACCAACTTATGCCCAGAACCTTATTTCGGGAAAGATCGGCTTAGGGAAAAAGGAAAGCTCTCATTTTTATCTTACTATACTTCACGCCAGGGATGATGAAAATTCTATTTCACCGGATACCAGTTTCAATGTAACTCCGCAGGAGAATTACCTTGTAGGTGCAGAAGCAA
Organism: Candidatus Cloacimonadota bacterium; assembly: GCA_030628755.1. Lineage (GTDB taxonomy): Bacteria > Cloacimonadota > Cloacimonadia > Cloacimonadales > TCS61 > JACNIV01. The sequence continues at coordinate 5,075 of DAOVQH010000117.1, forward strand.
ACCTTTCGCTATTTGAAAAACGCTTCCGTTTAGAGGGCGAGCTCGCAGTTTCTATGTTAACCCGTGATGTTCAGAGTGCAGAACTGGATGTTAGTGCAATCCCCTCCTGGCTTGTTAATCTGGTTAAGCCCAAAATTAGCAGTTCCATCGATTATGCGTATTCTGTGAAATCTTCCCTTCATCTTTCCAATACCAAATTGTCGGGTGCGGTTAAAATGGTCGGGCCAGGTTTTTATTCCCTTGGTGTTCCTTATTTGAGAAATGATGAACTCACTTATGAAGCCCGGGTTGAACAAAGACTATGGAAAAGAAGAGTTTCATTAGCTTCCTATTTCAGAAGGGGTAGGGACAATCTCATACCTTGGAAAAGGTCAACAACCATTTCTACTGCTTATGGAATAAATGTAGGCCTCAGATTTCGGAAGTTACCCTATCTCCAACTGAACTATGCACCATACTTTCGGAGTAACGATTACGATGTCGACAGTCTGAAAATAGATAACAAGACATCACTGTTTTCAGTGGTTACAGGATATAATCATCAATTTGGAGAAATAAACATTTCCACTAATTTCTATTTTTCTTTACAGGATAGTAAAACGAAATTGGGATTGAGTGACTACAGCAACCAAAACTTTTCCCTTAATGAAGCTATTAGTTTTCGGTTTCCATTAACGCTTTCGAGCAGTATCAGCTTAAATAAGACAAATTATTCAGGAAAAACCAGCCAAATTCTTTCCTTTGATTTAAACGGTTCCTACCGCGCATTTAAAAAATGGCAAAATACATTTGGTCTGCGTTTATCAAATCAAGAAGGGCAAGATAAGAAGACCGGTTTCTACCTTATTTCCTCTTTTCCAGTTTGGAAGATAGGAGATGTTAATTTACGGGCAGAACAGAACTTTTTCCGAGATAGTGAAGTACCAACAAAAGATTATGATGAATTTATCTTGAGTGTCACCATTTCAAGGAGATGGTAATACTTGTTTCTCTTCATTAATCTATTTAAACCTGCACAGGAGACTTATTCACTGGGATTCAAATTTATAGAATTATATATGATGGTTTACAAATTATATGAGTTAATATATGCGTAAGTTAAAATAGTAGACATAAACTATGATAACATACTTCAATCTTTAGGAATGTCAAAAAAGGATTATTAAACCAGAACAATTGAAGAATTATCAAAGCAGTGTCTGACTTATCCCGAAAATTTTCGGGATGAGTTTAGTCCTGCGAGGTGAACTACCGAGCATCGCTTGTATCATGAAATCCGAGTCTCCAGCAGACTGGACTTCACATCCGCCAGTTTGCGGAGGTGGAGTTCAGAATGCGGAATATTCCGACTCAAGTCCAGCTTAGCTTCGCTCCCCTGAACCCGAGTCTTCACTTTTATGAAACCCAAAAACCTTCCAAATGGTCAAAGACCTTCGGAATGGTTGAATACAAACCGTTGCGGAGGTTTTCAACCATCCGCAAGGTTTGGGTTTTACAATGAGGTGAAAATTGTTGATTCAGATTTCGTTTTATCAAAAGAAGAATATGCGAATTACACATCTCCCCCGATGAATCGGGGCATGTATATTATTAATAACTTAACACAGGTCAAATGAATTCTTTGAAATCGATTGAAAGGAAAAATCGTTTCTGTCTTGCTTCTCGTGAGTTGGTTTTTCTCTTAGTAATCGTTGTTTTCTTGATTATATTTGTTGTCAAAAACATTTATCCATTTCTCGCAATTGATAGTCCTGTTAATAGTGAAATATTAGTTGTTGAAGGTTGGCTCCCTGATTATGCTCTTGAGCAAGCAATGAACGAATTTAATGAAAATAATTATAGCTTAATAATAACAACTGGTGGTCCTTTATTAAAAGGTTATTATCTATCCGAATACAAAACCGAAGCAAAACTTGCTGCTTCATCATTAAAAGAACTTGGCTTTGATGAAGAAAAAATTATCGCCGTTCCAGCTCCTTATATTATTAAAGATAGAACATATAATTCTGCAAAAGCATTGAAAGAATGGATTGCAAATTCAAATATAAAAACAATCAATCTGTTTTCTCTTGGTGCTCATTCAAGAAGAAGCTGGATTTTGTTTCAAAAAGCAATTGGGGATTCAATCGCAGTTGGGATTATTTCTGCAGAAAATCTTAATTATGAGCCAGAACATTGGTGGAAGTCCAGCGATGGTGTACGAACAGTATTAGGCGAAATGATTGCATATATTTATGCACGATTTTTCTTTCATCCCAATGAGTGAATTCTAATAAATGAATCTATTTGTAAATTAATTAACTCAAGTTTCGCAGGTGGAAGACGGAACAGAGTTCCGTGTTACCCTGAAATAGGGAGCCCTCCTTCACATGGTTTCGGTG
>DAOVQH010000132.1 GCA_030628755.1 Candidatus Cloacimonadota bacterium
AGCCCACCTGAGTCCATTCAAAGCATTGTTCATAACCTTTTCATCGGATTCGGGTGTAATCAGCTTCTTGTAATATACTACAGAATTAACATAATCTCCGAGGTTGTAATATGAATCTGCAATTCCCAGACGGGCAGAATTAAAATCTTTACCATACGGGAAGTTCTTTTCATACTGTTTAAAGAAATCTATCGCTCGCAGGTAATCTTCTGCGCTGAAAGCAGAAGTAGCAGCCCTGATGATATATTTATCTGGAGTTTCAGCAGAGCCTGAAAGACGGCTGTAAAGCTGGGAAGCTTCATCAAACCTTTTTAATTGGTACAGAGTCCAGGCTTTTCTGGATAACGCTGTTTCTTTGTTCATAGGAGTTAGAGCGTTATCTTCGGCAAAAGAAAATGCTTTAAGAGCTTTTTCATATTTTTTTGATGCAAAATAGATATTTCCTTTTAGTATAAATCTATCAAAAGCATATTTAGGTAAATCAGGAATGTTATCAAGTGCTTGCAAAGCTTCATTATATTCTTCTTGAAAATAATGGATATGAGCAATACGCTCCCACACATATCCCAGATCACTTTTACCCTTTAATGCATCCTTAAAGTATTTCATAGCATTGGGATATTTGGATTGATTAAAATAAATCTCACCCAGATAATAATTACTCATTCCAACTTTATCAGAATTTGGATATTCATTTAGTAACCTATCAAACTTTACATAAGCATCTGCATATTTTTTCAATTCAAAATGAATTAAGCCAATTTTAAATAAAGCTTCATCCACAAAATCACCTTGAGGAAAATCAATCATATATTGGGAATACTTCCCCAGGGCTACCCCTTTATTATTATTAAGAAAATGTGATTCTGCTGTTAAATATATATATTTCTGTTCAAAAGTTTTGTAGATTTCATTTGCTCCGGGATCTGGAGAAAGATGGGATGCTGTGGTTGCTTTTGTAAAATTTTCAATAGCTTTTCCAAATTTTTCCAAAAGAAAATAATTATACCCAATCTGGTAATAAGCAGAGGGAATGAAAACGTGAGACGAATTGTCTGTAATGAATCTCTGAAGCATCTCAATGGATTTTTGTTTATCTTCTTCCATTTTTGCCAGGTAGAAAAAGCTATTAGAGTTAATTTCTTCGTTAGTTGATTTGGTCAGTTTATTCAGGATTTTTTTTGCATCGTTTATCTTTTCAATTTCGTAAAGGCATAATGCTCTATAGTACTGTGCTTTCTCGGATGTTAATTTCTTTAATCTTTTTAAAGAATTAGAAAAATCATTTACATTGTAATATGCTATTGCCAGAAGAAGTGCATAGTCATCATAATATTGTGATCTTTTAGTTATCCGCTCAAATCCAATATTAAGTATTTTATTATAATTAGCACTTCGAAGATTAAAATTATGATAGATGATCAATGCCCGATTTTGTTGCTCACTTTCATTATTTTTTAATATATGATTGATTATATTATCTATTTTTTTCTCATTTTTTTGAGCAATAAACACTTCCAGAAATGCCGTATCAATTCTTATATTTGTAATTGTTTTTTTCGCTTTCTCCAAATATTTCAAAGCTTTTTCATAGGATTTCTTTTGAAATTGAATTCGCCCTAAAAAGTAATTAGCCTTCCAATTTAGTTTATGTTTAGGAAAATTAGAAATAAAATCATTTAATGAAGATTCAGCTTTATTATATTTATCCAGAAAGAAATAACACTGTCCCAGCCCTAAGAGTATTTCTGCTCTAATAGCTGGATTATCATCAGTTTGATATAGCTCCTCAAAAATCTTCAAAGCCTTATTTATGTTTTTTTCAAACAAATGGATATTTGCCAGAAGGAATTTTGCATCAGAGATCAGTTCACTTTCAGGATAACTTGCAATAAAATTCTGAAGTTCAACCTTAGCCAATTTATAGTTTTTATCGGAATATAAACCAACTGCGAATTGCAGATCATCAAACTGGGAAGCAAATAAGCTGGATATTAACAAAACAAAAAGAATAACTAAAGTATACTTTTTCATTTATTCCTCACAGTATCATTCTGAATCATTTCTTCATAACTTCTGGAATTATATTTTTCAGTTCAAATACATTTTGGGGATTAATACATTTATAATCATCTGTTCCAACCTTTTCACCAAGGTAGATCAGATTTACACCAAGTTTAGCAAATATATTTACCAGAGCAGGATTATCTGACAGGAAAAGATCACTTTCTTTGGCTAACGAATATATTTCATATAGATTTTCTATCTCAATATCAACAATATTTATGAAATTCTTTTTATTTATTTTTCTACCTGTAAGATACAAATTTGCAAAAAAATTCTGTTTAAGTGCAGCAACAAGATTCTCATTTTGTTTTCGTGAACCAGGTTGATTAATATCTAAAATAAAGTTATGAAACCTGTTCTGTATAAAACGATGCTTCGTAATATGCGACTCAGAAGGTGATAATTCGATTTTTATTTCTGCTTTATTCATAGGAAAATTAAAAAAAACAGCAAAATTTTCTAATATAGTTACTGGATTATCTGGAGTTGGTACAAATTGCAGATTTGAAGGATTATTCATATCAATTATCGTTGAGTCCTTACACTGTTTTAAAAGCTTCGAAATACGTTTACTTTTACTGAAATTGAAAATTATAAATTCAGGAAATGGGTCCAGGTCACTACTCAAGTTAAGATATTTTATATTTTTAAAAGGTGTGATTCTCTTGAAAAAAGTATATGAAAAATCAGGTATTATACATACAAATTCTTTGAAAAGTTTCGACCAATTTATAATATAAGAAAGCGTATCAAAAGTATAGGCTGGATTTTCTGAAAAGAATACGACCAACCTTTCCCTATCAATCATCATTTGTGTAAAATTCTGTTGCTGATATGGTTTCGTTCCTTTTATTCTGCTGATTATTTTCTTCATTTATTTTTAATATGGTATAGCAATAAATACTGTTGTGCCTTCGTTTTCCTTACTGTTTATCCATATTTTGCCGTTATGGAGTTTAGTAATTAATTCAGCTGTGGAGAGACCGAGACCTAACCCACTGGATTTGAATTCTACCAATCCGGAACTGTGAGAGATAATATCACCTAATTCATAGAACTTCTGGAAAATTCTTTGTAACTCATATTCTGGAATGCCAATACCATTATCCTGAATATAAACCACCAAACTCTCTTTTCCATCTATTTCTTCCTGCTGAAATGTAGATCTACGAGCTCCAATTATGATTGTACCAAAATCCTTTGTAAATCGAATTGCATTTAAAACAATATTATAAACCAGCAAATAAAAAGCATTCCAGTTTACCTGAACATTCTTTAACCTATCTTCAACTTCAAGTTTCAGTATCATATGTCTATCTGCAGAGATTTTTTCCGCTTCATCCCTTAACGAAGTTAGAAGACTCTTAATATCCACAAAATCTTTATCGAGCTCCTTAAGCATTTGGTACTTATTGAAATTCAGAATATCATTAATCGTCAAATAAAGTTTATCAATACTACTTTTGATAGTTGAAATGACTTCTTTTTCTTTTTTGGGAAATTCGATTTTTTTTATCCTGTTAACATACCCCTGTAAAGTAACAAGTGGAGTTTTCAATTCGTGAGAGACAATATTTATAAAATCTTTTTTAAGATCATCTAAGGAAGCAATTTCTCTGCTTTTCTGAATTAATGTTTCATACTGTTGTGCATTTTTTAAAGCTGAGGAAATCTGGGTAAGAAGAAGTTTCATAAAATCGGGATTGATTACCATACTATTCTCAGTAGCATTGTAATTATCCAGATATAGAAAGCCATAAATCTCATTTTCAACAATTAATGGTGCACAGTATATTGTTAAAGATTCACTTTTGAAATCGATATAACCTTCAAATACTTTTTCTTCAATAGCATTCGCATAGAAAACTGGTTGTTTTGTCCTTTGCACTTCACTGAGAACACTTTTACTGATATAAGCATAACTTTTCAGAAGGTGTTTAGAATCGTCCATTGCAACTTTGTAAAGGTAATTTTCAAATCTATCTTTTCTAACAAGAAATCCACGACTTCCGCCTGTAAAATCAAGGATAAATGCAACTATCTCCTGTTCCAATTTTTCAACATTCAAAATGGTAAAGAATTTCCTGGTTATTTCAATAAGTTTGGACATTAATTCCATATCCTTATTTAAGCCAGCAAACTCATTGATTCTCATTAAGATCGAGGTTAGATGTAATCTCAGTATTTCCATTATAGCTTTCTCAGAATCCTGAAAAGCTAATTCCCCATTATCCGCCATAATAAGACATCCAACTTCAGCAGTTTTAATCTTTAATGGAATAAATAGTGTATGATTCTTATCAATTTTTTTTGAAATTATTTTATTTTTCTCTAAACAGGATTTCATATTTCCCACGATTTTCCCCGAGTATAGATAATCAGGCTCAACATTTGCATTTAAAAAAGGTACTTTACATGACTCCATATCTTCTTTTAAAATAATTGCATAATAATATGGAGAAAGCAACTTCTGAATAGTTTTATCTATAAAGAATTTCATTCTATCGATCTCTTTCAATTTAAGGATATCATATATCTCCTCTTGCCATCGCTCGGAATCAAGATTCAAACGAGATTCTATCTTAACTGTTTTCAAACCTGTGTAGTTCTTAAGATAATACTTTCTTTTCCTTAAATACAGCTCTTTATCATTCTCAGGAAGTTCTAAGGTTGATTCTAATACTTTGGATTTATATTTCATGAAAAAATCTTGAGCTTTCTTCTTAATATTCAGGCTGGCATAGATCTGTACAATTAGTTCATAGATCTCAATCTCAAGAAGGAAAAGATGGTTTTTCTGAACATAGTTAATCATTTTCAAGAGTTGTCGAAGTAAAATTCTTAGATTCACATTTTCATCGAGTAATCGAATTTTGATTTTCCTTAATTCTAACAAGGTTTCCCAGTAGCGGAAATTGTGTTTTTCACAAAGTAATTCTGCCTTTTTACAGGTCTCAAAAGCCTTAACCCAATCACCCAGACCCAAGTAACACTCAATAAAACGTATATAATTTATTGCTTGCGCATAATCACTTTTAATCTGTTTAGAATAACTGAAAGCTTTCTCAATGTTCTCTAAAGCATTAGGATATTCCTTCTTACGGAGATAAAGAAAACCAAGCATCTGATAATAGAATTCATGTTCCTTATACTCAAAGAAAGTACTTTCCGAGCGCTTTAACATTCTTTCAATTTTTTCATGATCTCCAATTTCATCCAGATAGTAGAAGTAGGTTTTTGTAAGAGGAGAAATCTGATAAATATTGCCATTTATCAAATCAGGAAATTTCTCTTCAACGAATTTGTAATAGTAAGCAAAATTATTTATTTTGCTTTTGGCAATAGCAAGATTATTTATAATAGAATCATAAAAAGGTTTAGTTTCCAATTTTAATGTTAACGTTAAAGCATCGTTTATGTATCTCTCAGCAATATTGAAAAGCCCAAGTTTAATGTACGCTTGCCCTTGATTGAGTATACTTAATACTTTAATTCTTTTACAATTTATTTGCGAGCAGATAATTACAGCTTTTCTAAAATATTCGAATGCTTCATTTGGATTTCCTTTTGTTAAAGCTACGTCACCAATATTATTATAAATAGTTGCTAATTTTCTTTTGTAATTAATTTTTTCCCAGATTTTTCTGGCTATTTCGAAGTTTTTAAAAGCATCATCAAGCATTTTCTTCTTATGATAAAGAACTGCAAGATTATTATGTATTGTTCCAAGCTCAATAAAATAGTTAGGATCATTCTTAGTCTTAATTGTTGGTATATAATCCTCTATTAAATTTATTCCCTCATCGAGTCTGCCATTCAAACCCCAGAGCAGCCCTTTATAACCCATAAAGGAAATTTTAAAATTATCTGTTAATTTGTATTTTTCTAATTTCTCAATACATTTTTTCATTTCCTCAAATTTAGATTGAAATAAATATACTCTACACAATTGAAGAAGGATATAAATCTTTTGTTTTCCGGAAGCTGAGATATTATATGCTCTTTCAAACCTGTTCTGGGCAAATTTATACTTTTCTAACACATAATAAAATACACCAAATATCAAATGCTTCTCTGGTATATCAGGCATATTTATAACATATTTTTTTAAATCCTGTGGTATTCTGTTGTTAGTTGCCCATTCAGATTTATCCAGTAGTAGCCCCAAATCCTTACGAAACTCACTTTCCTTAATTTTAACCTTATCGGAAAAATCAAGATCAAGCACATTACATACTTCATCGAATGCTCTCTCCTGCATACCTTTATCAGCGAAGAGTTTTACCAGAAGTAGGCTGTATTTTCTTTCTGAAGCATAATCTTTAACAAAACGGGCATGTTCAATTAAACCTTGTAAAACCTGGGTCATTGTGATTCTCTGCTTATCAAAATATGCTAAAACCTTTTTAGATACAGAATTTTTGGATTTCATCGAAGTTTCATTATTTAATTTATCCTTAACCTCATTATATGTAAAATAATAATACTCATCTTTTTTCATAAGAATTTCATTATTAAAGCCATCTTTCAAAAGGAAAAACAACTCTTTATCATCAATTTCGAGAATGAATTTAATAAAATCGTTAGAAAGTGGCGTCCTAATGGAAGCAAGTTTTTGAAAATGCTTATAGCTCTTTTTTGAGAGGTGAGCCATCCTTAAATATATAGAGTGCAAGATTTCTTCTGGAAGCATATAGTCATCCAGATTATAATCAAAATTGAATTTATTTGAATCCCAGATTATTCTTTTTTGAGTTAGATTAATTAAAATCTGTTCGATAAATAAGGGATTACCATTAGATCTTTTCCAAATTTTCTCAACAAAATTTTCGGGTGGAGTTTTCATTAGAAGCCCGGAAACATACTTTTTTGCTTGTTCAAAACTTAATGCTTCAATTTTTATCTGTACGGGATGAATCAAGC
>DAOVQH010000034.1 GCA_030628755.1 Candidatus Cloacimonadota bacterium
CTTTTCCTGATAGATATGAACTCATCAGATCCTTTTTACGAGTATCAAATACTCAAGAAAGAACTTCATCAGTATGATCCATATCTCGATAAAAAACCACATTTAATTGTGCTTAGTAAAATGGATACAATTCCCGAAGAAGATAAAGAAGAGCTTTTAAATATTCTAAAAAATGAATTTGAAACCAAATTCCACGAACGCATTATATCCATTTCTTCAATTTCAGGTGAGAATTTGAATATGTTGAAAAACCATCTTTTTGAAATTATTAAGCAATGTTAATTTCTTATTGTGTGACGAAAGAGACTTCCACGCGATGCCGCATGGCATGGTCGTAACAAGCAGAATACATTAGATCAGTGAAAATCCGGGAGCTTTTTTTAATAAATAAAGTATGAAGATCGTAATCGCTACTGATTCATTCAAAGGAAGTTTAACCTCTTTCAAGGCTGCTGATGCAATAGGAAAAGGTTTCCTGAAAGTTTTACCCAAAACAGAAATTGTTAAAATTCCTATGTCTGATGGTGGTGAAGGAACTGTTAAATGTTTGATTGAAGCTACTGAAGGAAAATATTTTAAGGAATATGTATCAAATCCTTTGGGAAAAAGGATTGAAGCTGAATATGGGATTTTGGGAGATGGAGAAACTGCTGTTATCGAAATGGCGTCAACTTCAGGAATACTGCTTATTCCAAAAGAAAAACAAAACCCTTTATATACTACGACTTTTGGAACAGGGGAATTGATTCGAAAGGTTCTTCAACGAGGATATAAAAAAATTATCCTGGGTTTGGGAGGGAGTACCACAACTGATGGAGGAGCCGGTGCTCTGCAAGCTCTGGGAGTGAAACTGCTGGATTCTAAAGGAAAAAATATAAAACCCGGTGGACTTTATCTGAAAGAACTGGATAAAATTGATATTTCCAGAATTGATAAGAATGTAAAAAATACAGAACTGATTTTGATGTGTGATGTTAATAACCCACTTCTTGGACACCAAGGAGCAGCACGAGTATACAGTTCACAAAAAGGTGCTTCACCATCTGAAGTAAAATTACTTGAAAGGAATTTGTTACATTTTGCAAAAATCATAAAAAGAGATCTTGGAAAAGATATTTCAAATATCCCCGGAAGCGGAGCAGCTGGAGGACTTGGTGCTGGGTTATCATCGATATTTAATACTGAATTTAAATCCGGTATCGAAGTGGCAATTGAAATTACAGAGTTATCCCGGCGTATGGAGGAAACAGATCTGGTGATTACTGGAGAGGGTGAATTAAATTTTCAAACTCTTTACGGAAAAGTGCCATTTGGAGTTGCGGAACTGGCAAAGAAGAAAAATATTCCTGTTATTATTTTTGTGGGAAATATAAAGAAAGATACAGAAAAACTTTACACGAATTATTTTGATAAAATTATATCTCTGACTTCTTCAAAGATATTAAAAGAAGAAGCTATGAAGAATGCGTTTTTGATTTTTTCTTCTAAAGCAGAAGAGGTTGCAAAATTATATAAAGAGGGAGTATTATTTGAAACCTAAGATTTTCATAACCCGCAAATTACCACAGCCTGCATTGGATAAAATCAGTAAAGTTTTTGAGATGAAGATAAACCCTGAAGAAAGGGTTTTAACAAAGAGTGAAATTATCGAAGGTGTAAAAAGTTGTGATATTCTTCTTTGCCTTCTAACTGACACGATTGATGAGGAAATAATCAGCGCAAATCCCAACCTGAAAGGAATTGTAAATTATGCTGTAGGTTATAATAACATCGATGTTGAATGTGCAACAAAATTAGGAATTCCTGTCACAAACACTCCCGGAGTTTTAACTGAAACCACTGCTGATATGACCTGGGCGCTTATATTTGCTGTTGCTCGCAGGATAGTGGAATCCGATAAATATAACCGTGCAGGCAGGTTCAAAGGCTGGGGACCTTTGCATTTCCTTGGTAATGATATCTATGGAAAAACATTAGGAATTGTGGGAGCTGGAAGGATTGGAACTGCAGTTGCCAAACGTGCAATTGGTTTCAAAATGAAAATTCTTTATGCAGATGATAATGCAAGCATTGAAAGAGAAGTTGATGCTGAAAAAGTAAGTTTTGAAAAACTTCTGAAAAAGTCAGATTTTGTAACACTGCATGTTCCACTTCAGCCAGAGACAAGGCATTTAATCAGCGAGAAAGAACTGAAACAGATGAAGAATACTGCCTATTTGATAAATACTTCCCGTGGACCTGTGGTTGACGAAAAAGCTCTTGTGAAAGCATTGAACGAAGGATGGATAGCAGGTGCAGGACTCGATGTTTATGAATATGAACCTGCTTTAGCTGAAGGATTGGCTAATTGTGAAAATGCGGTTCTCACTCCTCATATTGCCAGTGCTTCCGTAGAAACCAGAACAAATATGGGATTAATTGCAGCAGAAAATGCAATTGCCATAATCAAAGGGAAAAGGCCTCCTCAAATAGTAAATCCTGAAATTTATGAAAAATAAAATGGAAAAAGTTAAAGCCTGGATAAAACTAATTTCCACACCTGAAGTTGGAAATGCAAAAGCGATAAGACTTGCAGAAACTCTTGGGGAACCAAAAAATTTCGTCGGTTCTGCAGGTGAAGCTCTTCAGGATATTGATTTTATTTCTGAATCGATTAAAGAAAACATTTCTCTTGATTCTGAACCTAAAGACTGGCAGAAAATAACCGAACTCATCGAGAAATTTCAAATTAAGTTTATCTCGATTTTAGATGATAATTATCCTCCTCTTCTAAGGAATATTTTTGATCCCCCACCATTTCTTTTTTATCGTGGTTCTCTCAGTAAAGACGATTTCCGGAGAACTCTGGCAATAGTTGGCACGCGTAAGGCAAGCAATTATGGAAAACTTATGACTAAACGAATTGGTGGGAAATTGGTAGGATCCGGTTTTACCATTGTAAGTGGTCTTGCTTACGGTATTGATACTTTGGCACATCTCTCTGCATTAGAAAGTGGTGGTAGAACTTTTGCCGTAATGGGAACAGGGGTAGATACGATATATCCTCCCCGCAACCGTGAATTAGCAGAAAGAATAATTGAAAACGGTGCATTAATTTCTGAATTTATTCCTGGCAAGGAAGCTGAGAAGTGGAATTTTCCCATCAGGAACAGAATTATCAGCGGGATAAGTTTGGGAAGTTTGATTATCGAAGGTACAAAGAAAAGCGGGGCATTGTTAACTGCTAAATTTGCTATGGATCAGAATCGAGATGTATTTGCTTTACCCGGAGATATTAACCGTGAGCAGGCGGAAGGTCCGAATTATCTGATTAAACTTGGTGCTAAAATCGTTGGTTCTGCAAATGATATCCTGGAAGAATATGATCTTGTCCTGGACAAAATTGAAAAACCATTTCCCAGGCTCACAGAAAAAGAAGAGAGAATTTACCAGATTCTTATAAACAATAAACCCGAAACTCATTTTGACTCCCTGGTTGTGGAGACCGGTTTATCCGTGGGTGAAATTTCAACTATCCTTCTATCTTTGGAATTGAAGGATGTTGTAAAAAAAATGCCGGGTAATAAAATTGTGCCATTGTATTGAAAACTTTATCATAAATGTATCAATAATAATAAGGTGGTTTTCAGATGATAGATAGAAAAAGTGATGTACAACCACCCATGGAATTTGTCTGTATTGAAGAATTAGTTCCAATCGATCATATTCTTCGGAAGGTACATAAAACAATTGATTTCAGTTTTGTATAAGATCGTATGGGACCATTATATTGTCCTGATAATGGGCGTCCGACTATGATCCAGTGATTCTTTTCAAGATACTTTTTATCGGTTACTTTTTCGGTATACGCTCAGAGCGTCAGTTAATCAAAGAGATTCAGGTCAATGTAGCTTATCGCTAGTTTTTAGGTTACGGTCTTCAGGATAAAATTCCGTATTCTTCAACGATCAGTCAAAACCGCATACGCCCTTTTCAGGGAACAGATGTATTTCGTGAGATGTTTGATGATGTGGTTCTTCAAGCTTTACAAAAAGGATATATCAAGGAAAAAAATCTCTACACTGATTCGACTCATTTGAAAGCCAATGCGAATAAGCATAAATATAACAGAAAGGAAGTAGCTCAAAATACCAAAGCTTATCTTGATGAGCTTGAGAAAGCTATTGAGCAAGATCGTTTCCATCATGCTAAAAAGCCACTTCCATCTAAAAAAGCTTCAGCGTCACCTCGAACGAAAGAGATAAAAGAAAGCAAAACCGATCCTGAAAGTGGTTTCATGACCAGAGAAGGAAAGCCGTAAGGGTTTTACTATCTGGATCATCGAACAACAGATAACAAATATAATTTGATTACCGATGTTTTTGTAACCCCACTGGTAATCGATGGGGTTTGTAAGCAACCAGAGCCGCTATGAAAGCGGCTTTTTATTATCAGACCTGCCATGGTGTATCCGGCAGTTGCCGGAGAAGACTGGTGGACCCAAATTGATATTATAAGAAATTTGTTCATCCAGCATTGAGAAGAAATCAAGGAAACTATAAGAATTAGTAAAAATTTATTCACACTTTTGGAACATTGATATCATAGTTTTGAAGTTTTCACTTCAGTAATATCATCTTCCTAACTTTCTGGTAATCAACTGCTTTTAATTTATAGAAATAGATACCTGAGCACTGGTCTTTCGCATTCCATGGATAATTATATTTACCAGAATTGAACTCGTGAGATTCTATTATTTGTCCCTTTAAGTTAAATATTGAAAGAACTCCAGTTTCATTTTTTTTGATGTCGAATTGGATGTTTGTTAATGGGTTGAAGGGGTTGGGGTGATTTCCATACAACATTGTTTTGCAGGGAAGTTCAGGTGTATTGTTATCTTCTTCTGGAATTGTAAGTGAAATGGGACCGTAAATTCCAGTATCATTGGAATAGCTCACGCTCTCCAGCCAGTACCAGTAGGTGTTATTTTCCACAACCGGGTATTGATCATGGAAAGAATAATCTGTAGGTTCAGTAGAGTTACCTGCACCTTCGATAAGAGCTACATTTATCTGTGTAGTTTCATCATTTTCAAGTGCGTATACGCTTTCACCACGATATATGTACCAACCCTGGTTATTAGTTTCAGATTGAGTAGTCCAGAGGATGGTGAGATTATCATTAACAAATTGGGCTGAGAAAGATGATAGTTCAACTGGAAGATAATTATCTGAGCTACCACCAATTCCGAAATCAGAGAAACTTGTCAGACCATTAACTGTTATGTAAGGTTCATTATAAGTTAAAGTGAAGCCTAAATCTGTTACAACATCCTGCCAAGCTGATGAAGAATTATCTCTTTTAAGGATATGGAGTGTATTAAAGTTTTGAATTCCACTTACTCCAGACAAATCGAATGTAACATTATAGTTTCCAACATTGCCTTCTGTAGAATATAGGTTCCAATATCTATCGGAAGAGATATTTTCTACTCCATCTGGTAAATTCCCAATTACGCCAGGAGACGTATTATATTTTGTAGCATTTATTGTTGTTTCAACGTGATTTCCAGAAAATTGTATTGTTGTTCCCGTGTTTGTAAATTCATAAGATTGATTGTTGTTTTCAGGAATTATGTTTTGAGCAGTTATTCCACCACTTTGATATTCATAAGTTCCCATATCAATGATAGCATTTCTTATTCTTGGATTTCCATCAAGATCCGTTGTATAATCAGAAATGTCAGTATCAGGATCACCAGCATCTATACAGGGAGAATCTGCCTGTAAGTGAAAATCAACCTGTAATGGGTTAACGAAAAGAGGATCTTCATTTATATTTCCAGTACCTGGATATACTCCTGTTGCCATTATAATATCATTATATTCAACTGTAAGTGATGAAGAACTTTCCTGGATAGGAATTCCAGATGGATCTTCATTCCAGATTATATTATTAAAGAAATGTGTAACAGTAGATTCAGAAACAAATCCTATGAGATAGTCGTATATAGTATTATTACTGATTGATAAGTTGTCAGAACCAATTGCAAAAATTGCTACATCACTCATAGTTGGAATGTCATCCAGATAAATCAGATTATTATTAATATCCAGGTTTGCTAAGTCACCCAGAATGATGATAGCAGTATCACAAAACGCCATTTCGTTTTTAGTAATGATGCCTTCAATATTCCCGATTATTTTTATTCCAACAAAAACGTCTCTCGAACTTTCAGGACTATTACGAACCCTTGTATTTGTTACTGTGGGAGTCGAAGTAGTCTCAGGTAAATTATTAACAATTTCGATTCCAGTCTGGCAATGCTCAATATCACAATTATTAATTTCTATAGTAAATAAACTGTCTATATAGATACCTGAAATCAAAGAGGTTCTTGAACTTTCCGGGCTATTACGCACTCGTGTATTAGTTACAGTTGGAGTAGAGGTTGTTGCAGTAGCTGTTCCAACGTATCTAATTCCATAAGGGCAACCCACAATATCACAGCTATCAATATAAGCCACAACATTACCGGAAATATTAATCCCTATTTCATCTTCCCTTGAACTTTCTGGACTGTTTCGAACACGTGTATTTGTAACTGTGGGTGTAGAAGTTGCTAGGGGTAGATTATTGATAATTTCTATACCTGTCTGATATCCTTCTATGTCACAATTATAAACAACAACATCTGAACTATGATTAACAATGATACCTGTTTCTGAAGTGACTCCAATTGTTTGATTAAATAAAATTTTTGAGTTAATAATGTCTACATCCACACCATTGATCTCAATACCATTTATTGCATTTTCCATTACAACACTATTTAGAACAGAGTTTTGTGCAGCATTGTTTTCAAAAACAATTCCATCCCAGACTTCATTTCTGCTATTTCTTCCAAGATAACCTGTATCCGGTGAAATAAGAATTGAATCACCCGCAATTGCTGATGCATCTATTGTACCGTTAACATAAATTACATTTCCTTCTTCTACCTCAATTTTTGTACCAGTTTCTATAGTAAGGAATGCATCATCAGTAACTGTAAGGTCTAAACCCAAAAGGTATAGATAATCATTTGTCCAGGTAACATTACCAACTATATTGGCAGGTGGAACATTAATTGAAATTGTAGCCATTTCTGTATTTCCATAAGCTCCCATATTAATTCTACTTCCATTAGGTTCAGGTTCTTCATCATAATCACTATCCGGGTCACCAGCATCTATTAATGGGTTTTTATCGTCTCCAGCTGTATTAAATGGATCAAGATGGAAATTACTACTAGGAGTAAAATTGGGAATAATTTCAAGATTACCAATTCCTGGCCAGCCTCCCTGTATATCAGAGTAAGAAGCTTCTACAGGACCCACAATTTCTTGTGGAGTGTCATTCCAGAAAATACAGTCAGTTAAAACAGGATTAGAAATATCGCTATAAATTCCACCACCGTTTGTAGCAGTATTTCCAAATACTGTTAAATTTATAACATCCGTTTCTGAATCTAAGAAATAAAGTCCACCACCATGCATTGTTGCTGTATTTTCATTTATGATGATATGTCCCATATCTTCACCGATGCCGTCACAATAAATACCACCACCATTCAATGCAATATTAGCACTGATTCGAACATAAATTGAATTCAGAGCAGAATCATCACAGAGATAGATTCCACCACCATTAACAGCACTATTATTTTCAATAACTGTCATGATTAAATTAGGTTCAGATTCTTCACTGATAAATATCCCGCCGCCATTATTAAACGCAGTATTTCCATATATTTTTAAATTTATAACATCTGGTTCTGAATTCAAGAAATAGAGTCCACCACCATCTGTAGCAGTGTTTCCAAAAACATAAAGGTTATTAAGAGTCGGTTCAGAATCCTCACTAATGTAAATTCCACCTCCACTCTCAGCATTACCATTCGTAATTGTAAATCCAATTAAAACAGAACCAGTCTCTTCGTCATTGTTAAATGTCACTACAGATCCATTTGCACTGCCATCAATAATAGTCTGGGTAATATGGTTTATATCACCAGTTGTCAGATATAACGAGCCAACAGTTATTACTTTACCGTAAAAATTGATATTTTCAACATAGATTCCATCATCAACAAGAACAATATCATCATCTTCGGCAATATTAATAGCTGCCTGTATTGTCGGTTGATCACCAGGCACATGAATAATATCCGCAAAGGAATATGATGCAAACAGCAACATCAAGGTTAAAAGAATTATTTCCTTTTTCATCACTTCCTCCTTTTTAAAATTAATTTCATTTCCCCTTTTTCTCATAAATAATATAAGCATATCCTGTGCCATATCGAACAGTTTCTTTTGTTTTTAAGTTATATATCCTTAATCCCCTTATTTATGTGGTAGTTATGGAAACTTCAAACAGTATAGAGATAAACACAAATATATTAAGATATATAAATTTTATTACTTATATTGTGACAGCAATGGCACAAAGTGTACCAATTCAGGTACAATTATTCCTTAGCTTTATGTAAGATTCTATATAATTGATTTCTGGAAATACCAAGTATTTCTGCTGCTTTTGTTTTATTCCCATCTGCTTTCAGTATGGCTTTCTTGATGATCTGTATTTTTGACTCAATTACTTTTCCCGAAATACTACTCATAAGAAGATCTTCATCTATCTCATTTTCCTGAGTTGTTTCCTTTAAATTTGTAAATAATAAATTCTCGGGTAAAATAGTTTTTGATTTTGTTATAATTACTGCTCTTTTAATTACATTTTTTAATTCCCTGATATTCCCGGGCCAGGTATAATCTAATAAAGAATTCATTGCTTGAGTAGAGAAACCCTCAATGTTTTTCTTTAATTCATAATTTGCTTCTTTTAAAAAATAATTAGCAAGAATTGGAATGTCATCCTTTCTTTCTTTAAGTGTTGGAAGGTCTATTTTGAATTCATGAATCCTATAAAAAAGATCATCTCTGAATTTTCCATTTCTAACATCTTCGATAATATTTTTATTCGAAGCCACTATGATTCTAACATTAATCTTAATTGCATTTCCTCCACCCAATCTTTGGATTTCATTATCCTGAATTACTCGTAATAGCTTTGGTTGCAAACTCATTGGAAGATTGGTAATTTCATCCAAAAACAGTGTTCCCCCATTTGCCTGTTCAAATTTACCGATTCGTCTGGAAACAGCTCCAGTAAATGCACCTTTTTCATAACCAAATAACTCACTTTCGAACAAGGTTTCCGGAACTGCTCCACAATCTACAGCAACGAAGGATTTATCTTTCCGAGGGCTTTTTTTGTGAATCATCTTAGCAATCAGATCTTTTCCTGTTCCTGTTTCGCCTTCCAGGAACACTGTAATATCATTTGAAGCGACTAATTCAACCTGTTCAAGCACTTTTCGTATTTGAGAACTTTCTCCCATCATCTCCTTAATTTCTATATCACCCTCAATTCTTTTACGCAATGTTTTTATTTCTTGTGTTAATTCCAGGGTTTTAAGAGCTTTTTGAACCACAAGAAGGATCTCTTCATTATTAAACGGTTTTGTGAGATAATCAAAAGCACCCAATTTCATTGATTCCACAGCTTTTTTAATATCTCCAAAAGCAGTAAGCATTATCACAATAACAGAACTGTTAATTTCTTTCATTTTATCCAGTATTTGATTGCCATTCATATCAGGAAGTTTATAATCCAATAAAACCAACTCAGGATAAAAATTTTCAAATTCTACTAAAGCCTGATTTCCATTTTCAGCTTGAATTGTTTGATAGCCAGCTTTTTCCAACAGTTCAGACAGTATAAACCTGATATTATCTTCATCATCAACAATTAATATTTTTTCCATAATTCCTCCAGATTACAATTGTTTATTACCAAAATTCCCACTAATCAAAGGAAAATGCATAACCACTTGAGTTCCCTTGCCAATTATGCTGTTAATTTTTATATTTCCTTGATGAGAATTTATGACCTGGTGTACTAAACTTAGTCCAAGCCCGGTGCCTTTCTCTTTTGTTGTAAAAAACGGATTGAATATTTTTTTGAGATTTTCTTCTGAAATTCCTGAACCCGTATCTGAAATAATTATTTCTATTTCCTTATTAATAATTTTTGTATTTACATTTAGTTCTCCACCTTCCTGCATTGCTTCCAAAGAGTTTAACATTAAATTTAAAAATACCCCGTATATCTGGTCTTCATCTAACATAACAGAAGGCAGCTTATCAGGAAAATCTGTATTAAGCTTTACTTTTTGACTGGCGAATTTCTTTTCCAAAAATGAACAAGCTTTTTTTAATATTATTATTATATCACCTTCTTCCAAAGAGACTGTTTGTGGTTTGGAAAAGGTTAATAAATCATGTATGATTTTATTTATTCTGTCCGAGGTTTCAGTGAAAATAGCCATCATTTTTTTTATTTTTTCCTTACTAAGGCTTTCATAATTGGATTGGCAAAATTGTGCTGTGGACTTAATAATCGTAATCGGGTTTCTTATCTCATGAGCAAGACTGGCAGAAAATTCACCAATTGCAGCCAATCGCTCTGAATGAAGCAACTGGTTTTCCATTTGTTTTTGCTGTGTTACATTACGGGTAACAATAACAATATGAGATACTTTCCCTATCTGGTTACGATAAGGATAATATGATACATCAAAATATCTTTTTCCCGAACCTGCCAAACTGAACCACTGTTGATAATGTATTTCCTCACCAGCAAAGCACTTATCCATATAACCTTTTATTACATTTTCAAATTGCTCCTTACCCCAAATATCACTGACATGTTCACCAATAATGTCTTCCCGCTTTTTTCTGAAAGACTCAACATATGAGTCATTCACAGTTTCATAAACATAGCTCCTGTTAATTAATGTCATAAATTCTTTCGAGTTATTTACTATGAATTCGTATTTCCTGTACTTTTCTTCACTTGTTTGGCTTTCGTTCAGTTTCATAAGCAATTCATAATATGCGTTTGCAAGCTCTGCTGTACGCTGTTCAACATGCATTTCCAATTTATTTTTAATTTTTTGAAGTTCATTTTCAGTTTGTTTTTTTTCAATTGCATTTTCTATCGATAATGGTATATCCTCAAGATATTTTTTCTCAGTATCTTTCACTAAAAAATCGCTTGCCCCAGCTTTCATTGCCTTTATTACATTCTCTATTGATCTTTCATCAGAAATAATAATGATTGGAAGTTCAAGTTTTAGATCTAATATATCATATATGTTATCATTATTTATTGAAGAATATGTAATAACTACATCAAATTGTTCAATATTCAAAATTCCTCTGGATTCTGTGAATGAATTTATGAAAGTGCAATCATATGGAAGTTTTTTGCTTTCTATTAATTGTTTAAAATCCTGTTGGGATGTCTTATCATCTACAATATATAAGATTTTAATTTTTGAGACTTCCATAGTTTCTTTTATATCTTAAGCTTCCGGTTTCATCTGAGGGAAAAGGATGACCTCTTTTATGGAAGTGTTCTCTGTGAAAAGCATTACAAGTCTATCAATACCTATACCCAATCCTCCGGTAGGTGGCATACCATATTCAAGTGCTTCCAGAAAATCCTCATCAACCAGGTTTGCTTCAGTATCACCCAGTTCTCTCAGTTTTGCCTGTGCTTCCAAACGTTTTCTCTGATCGATGGGGTTGTTAAGCTCGGTAAAAGCATTTCCAAATTCATTACCATTTATAAACAGTTCAAATCTTTCCACCAGGTTCGGATTGCTAGGTTTTTCTTTTGCCAGAGGAGAAACTTCTTTAGGAAAATCAATCACGAAAGTGGGCTGGATAAGTTTTGCTTCAACGAATTCTTTAAAAATTTCCTCTATAAGCTTTCCCGCTCCGGCAGTTGGATAGATTTTTATTTCATTCTTTTTACAAAAGGTTTTTATCTTTTCAAAGTTAAAATCGGAAGCATCAAAACCGGTCTCTTCTTTGATCAGATCAAAAATGGAAGCCCGTAGCCATGGTTTTGCCAAAGATATCTCCTGACCTTGAAAATGGATAGTATTTGTCCCAAAAATGCTCTTCGCAATATGGATAACCATATCTTCTGTCAGGTTCATCATGTCATGATAATCTGCATACGCCTGGTAAAGTTCGAGGAGTGTAAATTCAGGATTATGGTTTCTATCCATTCCTTCATTCCGGAAATTTTTACCGATTTCATATACTTTTTCAAACCCGCCTACAAGCAATCTTTTCAAATAAAGCTCAACTGC
>DAOVQH010000311.1 GCA_030628755.1 Candidatus Cloacimonadota bacterium
AAGTCCGGAACGATCACAAAATTTGAAGATTTTCGTGATAAGGTGAGAGCAAAAACTGAGACTGTAATAAATGAAGTTAGGCTTACAAACGAAATTGTAAAAGTTTTTGATAGAGATGGAGAAATTGTCATGTCCCCATTGAACAAATCCGATTTGATCTATCGTTCTCGATTAGTTGAAAACGCCAAGGTTATGGTGAGGATAACCGAAGAAGAAAAGCAAATTCGTAAACTTTATATCGGTCACAGATTGATGCCTTTTTTAAATCCCTGCTATTTCAATTCCCCGAAACTGCATTTCGAAGATGAACATGGGAAAACTGTTCAGCTTGTAGAAGACAGTCTTTCCTTTGATAATGCCATGAAATATTTAATGTTTTTTAATATGGATATCTTCCAGAAATTCTTTCATAAGGATTCCCTTAAACTTCAATGCTTGAATATTTCAGTCTTTCATCCGAACATTAATTATTTCGAAATTACATTCCTGGATTATTCATCACTCAAATTCTTAATTAAACCTATACCCGACCATGAATACCTGAAAAGGCACTTCCAAAACAGAAAGAAAGATAAAGACCTTTGGAATGGCGTTAAAAAGCTGGTTGACCAAGATGAACGAATTAACAGTGTTGATAATGTGCTCTTGAGCGCCTATTATTATTTTGCCAGGGAAAATATCAGTGAACCGGGATCGCCATTTTCTCATATTTATAATAACCAAGAAGATTGTGAGGTTTATTCAAATCTAAGCAAAACTTATTTCATTTCGGAAGAAAAGAGTAAGCATCTTTATAATGCAGCTTTTCAGAATCTGGAATTTGGAAAGGCAAAAGATATGGAAGGAATTCTACATGAAATGGGATTATCTGTCACCACAGATTTTATTTACTTACTCATGATCTGGAATTTGAACAACATCGATGAAATCGACGACGAATATATCCTGGAAGATATTATTGAAGTGTCGGAACGTTTGACGAATGAGAGGCAGCAGAAAAACATGGAAAAAGCGTATAATAAACTGAGAAAAAAAGCCTTTGATGATTTCCCAAAATTTGACCAAAGCACAATCTCAATTGCTTATCTGGAAAATTTAATAGATACAAAAACAGACATTCTCTACATGATTCGAGATGTAGATAATCTGTTGGAAATTCCTTATGAGAATAAAATGAAAATTTTGATGCCATTTCTGGAACTCGATCATATGCTTGATTCTTTGATATTTTTGTTTGCGAGAGATAAAAAAGTAGATACTCTGCTTTATAGGAACCTGAATGAACTTATCCCGAAATTGAATCTGATGTTAGAAAAATTCAGGCAAGATCATGATATCGAGGAGTAAAATTATAAAAGATGAATTTGGTTGAAAAACGTAACGCAAAACTCTATCTTTGCGAAGAGTAAAGAGTGAAGAGTAAAGAAATTGTTATCATTGAACCCGGAACCAAAGCTGAATTTGAAAAATATTACAACCTACGCTGGAGAATTCTGCGTCAACCCTGGAACCAGCCACGTGGTAGTGAAAAGGATAATAAAGAAGATGAGAGTATTCACATTATGGTGGTTCACAATGACCAAGTTATTGGTTGCGGACGTGGTCATTTTAATTCACCAATAGAAGCTCAAATTCGTTATATGGCTGTAGAAAAAAGTTGTCAGGGAAAAGGAGTCGGAACAAAAATATTGAAGTCTTTAGAAAGAAAGCTGATAGAAAAAGGAGTAAGAACCATCATCCTGAATGCACGTGAGAATGCAGTAAAATTTTATAAGAAACATAATTATAAAATGATTGGAGAAGGACATACTTTATTTGGTGTAATCAAGCATTTTAAAATGAGAAAAGAAATATGAAAGTTAACGGGAAAAATTACCGCACAATCTGGATGGAAGGTTCATCAGTCTTCCTGATCGAACAGAATCTTCTTCCATTCAAGTTTGAGATCCATGAAGCTAAAACTTACAAGCAAACCTGTACAGCTATTAGAGATATGCTGGTTCGTGGAGCAGGAGCAATTGGAACTTCAGCTGGATTTGCATTAGCTCAAGCATTTTTGGAAGCTCCTGAAAAAGGGTTTTGGAAATTTGTGGAAAATGCTAAAAAGGAAATCGAAGCCACACGACCAACAGCACGAAACCTTTTTTATGCTACAGAGAAAGTTTTTCAGAAAGCAAAAACATCAAACAATCCTGTAGAAACAGCAATTAAAACAGCACAGGCAATTGCAGACAAAGATGCTGAAGATTCCCGAAAAATCGGAGAATACGGAAATGATTTGATAAAAAGCAATTATAAAATTTTAACTCACTGCAATGCTGGTTGGCTGGCATTTACAGATTTTGGAACTGCTCTCTCCCCTATTTACAAGGCTCATCAAGAGAAAAAGAACATTTTCGTCTATGTGGATGAAACCCGTCCGCGCAGTCAAGGTGCCCTGCTCACTGCCTGGGAGCTGAAAAATGAAGGAATTCCTCATGCAATTATTCCTGATAACGCTGCTGCTCACCTTATGTCGCAGGGAAAGATCAATATGGTAATTGTTGGAGCTGATAGAATTGCAGCAAATGGAGATGTCGCTAATAAGATCGGTACTTTGGAAAAAGCGATCTGTGCAAATGAATATGGAATTCCGTTCTATGTAGCAGCACCTACTTCAACCTTTGATTTAAATTGCAAATCGGGAAAAGATATTACAATTGAAGAAAGAAGTCCGGATGAAGTTTTATATCAGACAGGTTTAACCAAAGATGGAAAAGTAGAAAAGGTTCTGGTTTGCTCTCCCGGTTCGAATGCTTTCAATCCAGCATTTGATGTAACACCTGCGAAATTCATTACAGGGATTATTACGGAGAAAGGAATAATCCCCTCTCAAGAGGAGATTTATCAAGGCGTAAAATTTCAGACTGTATTTGAAAAGAAGCAAGCTCCAAGAAATAAAAGAAT
>DAOVQH010000210.1 GCA_030628755.1 Candidatus Cloacimonadota bacterium
AAAAAATAATAGATTATCTTAAATCACTTGGAGGGTTGTATTTCAGTATCCACGGTATGGATGATCTGGATGGAGCTTCGATATATTTTGATGAAGCGAAGTCTTTGGAAGAACAATTAAAGGAATAAAATTGTAGTTTTTTTATCCAGACTCAAGTTTGATTTAAAGTTAAGGTTAAGGATTTTTTAAAATTTGGTTAAACCTATCGAGTGCAATAATTCTGTTATTTTAAAAACGAAATGTCACGAATATTTTATTGCAAAAAAATTAAAAATAATTAGGAGGAACTATGAAAAAGATGTCTTTAATGATTCTATTTGTTATGATCATTATGTCGATCATCAATATTCATACGCTCAAAGCTGATGATTTTGAAGGAGTTTTTGAGTGGTACACAAAACCTGTCTATTTATATCCTGAAAAGGATCTTATGTTGGTTATGAGTAACTCAGGATTATTTCTCATTGATACAGAAAAGGATCAATTAGTAAAAGAATATGATTTTTCCTGGAAAGACAAAGTCGCTGATAATGGGAATCTTTTATTACATATAGACAAAGATAATAAAGTAATACAATGTAATGAAGTATTTACAGGAAAAAGAATCTGGGAAAGTGAATTAGATGATGAAGTATATTCAACAGCAATCAGCCATGACAGCAAAACAATGGCTGTAGGTATTCCGAAATATATTGTCTTTTATGATATATTAACAGGTGAAAAGCAGGGAGAGATTTATGTAGAAGGCAGATGGTCTATTAAAGGACCAAATCACATGGCTTTTATGCCTGATAACAATCACATTATTTTTATGTTTGATGCTTATGAGATCATCCAGTTGGCAAATGTGGAAAACGGGAAAGTTATATCTACATTTATTTTAAAGAGTCCAAGCCACTTTGAGATATCAACCGATGGAAATTTGTTAGCTATCGAGAGTTTTTCAGAAGATAAAATATATTTTTGGAAACTAATTAAAAAAGGAAAGCTCATCCGTAAAAAGAAAGCGAAATCTTTTAAAAAGTTAGATGGTTATAGCTTCAACTTTAGTAATGACGGAAAATATATTGCAGTTTATGAAGTCGAGAGTGGTGAGACCACAATGAAGATTTATGAATCAGAAACATGGCAAAAAATCAACTCTATAATAGTTCCCTTTAATACAAATACCGGAATTTTTTATCCAGACAATCAGACTATTGCAGTGGGTACCGGTGAAGGAAAGGTTAATATTGTCAATGTCAAATCCGGTGAAGTATTAAGATACTTAACAGGTGGGAAAAAGAAGGAAGTATTAGAAACTGTTGTTCAAAAAGGACATTCTTTTACTGTTAGATCATTAAGTTTTAGTCCGGATGGAAAGTATATTGCTACAGCTGGATACATGGGTCAAACAGCTAAACTTTGGGAAGTATCCTCAGGAAGAGAAATCCGAAGTTTTAAAGGACATACATTTAGTGTTAACTCAGTATGTTTTAGTCCAGATGGAAATCATATTGCTACTGGTGGATATGAGGGAACAGCAAAATTATGGGATATTTCATCAGGAAAAGAAATTCGTACTTTCACCGGGCATTCTCTGGCTGTTAATTCTGTATGTTTCAGCCCTGATGGAAAATATATTATTACTGGAAGTAGTGATAATATTGCCAAATTATGGGAAGTATCCACAGGAAAAGAAATACATTCGTTTGGTGTAATAACTGGTAAGGATGATTCCGGATTATGGGATTTAACAGTAGATACAGGCATTAACTCAGTATGTTTTAGTTCAGATGGAAAGTATATTGCTGTTGGATATATTGATAAAACAGCCAAGCTATGGGAGGTTTCCTCAGGCAAAGAAATCCACTCATTTATTGGTCATACTGATGAAGTTACTTCTGTAAATATTAGTACTGATGGAAAATATCTTGCAACAGGTAGTTATGATGACACTGCAAAACTATGGGACCTTTCCTCTGGGAGAGAAATTCGTTCTTTTATCGGTCATTCTGGAAATGTAAATGCAGTAGGTTTTAGCCTGGATGGTGCGTATTTAGTTACTTGTAGTAGTGATAAAACAGCGAAATTATGGCAAGTATCTACAGGTAAAGAAGTTCTATCCTATATCGGGCATTCCGGTTCAGGATTCTCAGGTGAGGTTGTGTCATTAAGTATTAGTCCGGATGGAAAATATATAGCTACAGGAAGTAGTGATCTAACAGCAAAATTATGGGCAATTTCGACAGGTAAAGAAATTCGCACATTTAAAGGATTAGCTCATAGAGTTGAGTCAGTCTGTTTTAGTCCAGATGAAAAATACATATCAATAGGAAGTGGTGATAATACTGTAAAATTATGGGAATTAACAACAGGTAGACAAAAGCGTTCTTTCATTGGACATTCAGATAGAGTAATATCAGTAAATTTTAGTAGTGATGGAAAATATCTTGTTACTGGTAGTGTTGATAAGACGGCAAAAGTATGGGAAGTGTCAACCGGGAAAGAAATTCATTCTTTTACTCATTCTTATGAAGTTAAATCAGTAGCTTTTAGTCCCGATGGGAAGCATATCGCAACAGGAATTGGAACTTTTAATCCACGCTCAGGAGAAGCAAAAATATGGGAAATTTCTTCAGGAAGAGAAATCCATTCTCTAAAAGGTCATAATGATATTGTTGCTTCAGTTTGCTTTAGTCCTAATGGAAGGTATCTTGCAACAGGAGATTGGGATAACAAGGGTAAGTTATGGGAAGTATCTTCTGGAAGAGAAATCCTCTCTCTTGTAGGAGCTGGAGAAGTAAGTTTTAGCCCTAATGGGAAATATCTTGCTACAACTGGATCTGGTCACAGCGCAAGATTGTATGATGTTTCTACCGGAAAGAGAATTCTTTTTTTCAAAGGTCATTCTGATGAAGTAGATCCTGTATGTTTTAGTCCAGATGGAAAATATCTTGTGACAGGTAGTTGGGATAACACTGCAAAACTCTGGGATAACTCAGGGACAGAAATTCGTTCATTTAAACATTCTGATTGGGTTACATCTGTTTCTATAAGCCTTGATGAAAAATATCTTATTACAGGATGCAAAGACCGAACTGTAAAATTGTGGGATATTGAAACGGGACAGGAACTAATTACCTTAATTACTGTTGGTGAAAATGATTATGTTGTGTTAACACCAGATGGTTATTATTCTACATCCAGAGGAGCAATTATAGGAGTTCATTTTGTTGAAGCTCTTAATATTTACACATTTGAAAATTTCGATCTAATATTTAATCGTCCTGATATTGTTGCTGAACGAATTGGAAAAGCAGATGAAACTCTAATTCAATCATATAAAAAAGCATATTTAAAAAGATTGAAAAAGATGGGGTTTACAGAAGACCAAATCAGTACTGATATGCACTTGCCGGAAGTAGAATTTGTAAACAAAGATTTTCCATTTGAAACAAAAGATAAGAATATATCCTTTCAAATCAAAGCAAGTGATTCGAAATATAAATTAGACCGAATCAATGTTTATGTAAATGATGTGCCAATTTCTGGCGTCAAAGGTGTTTCTTTGCGTGGACAGAATCTTTCTGAAGTTACGAAAGATTTTTATATCGAACTTTCAAATGGAAAAAACAAAGTCCAGGTTTCTGTGCATAATGAAAAAGGTGCAGAAAGTCTTAAAGAAACATTTGAAATTATTTATAATGGACCAATAACACAACCGGATTTATATGTTGTTGCAATCGGTGTTTCTGATTATTTTGATGATGATTATGACCTTACTTATGCTTCAAAAGATGCCGACGATCTGGCTACTCTTTTTGAAAATGAAAAAGGAA
The DNA here is from genome assembly GCA_030628755.1 of Candidatus Cloacimonadota bacterium. Classification (GTDB taxonomy): domain Bacteria; phylum Cloacimonadota; class Cloacimonadia; order Cloacimonadales; family TCS61; genus JACNIV01. The sequence goes on from DAOVQH010000210.1 coordinate 3,822, forward strand.
AATTCGGAAATGTAAATATCCTGAGAATTCTTGATAAGAATTCAACAAAAGAAAATATTCTTAATGTAAAAGGGATATTAATGCAGACCAAAGTTGATGATGAAGTAATTCTTTTCATTGCCGGACATGGATTATTGGATGAAAATTTAGACTATTATTTTGCGACAACTGATATTGATTTTGGAAATCCATCAATTAGAGGATTACCCTACGAGGAAATAGAAGGATTACTTGATGGTATTCCTGCCAGAAAGAAACTCCTTCTTATGGATACCTGTCATTCAGGTGAGGTTGATAAAGAAGAAACTGAAGTAGTAGCATCCACTTCAACATCAGAAGGCACAATCAAAACCCGTTCATTCAGAGGATTGAAACTAAAGTCCAAAGAGAGTTCTCTCGGACTTCAGAATTCATTTGAGCTTCTTCAGGAATTGTTCGCAGACCTTCGTCGTGGTTCCGGTGCAATGGTAATTTCTTCGGCAAGTGGAAGGGAATTCGCTCTTGAATCTGAACAGTGGAAAAATGGTGTGTTTACTTATTCAGTTTTAGAAGGATTGAAAACAAACAATGCAGACAAAAATAATGATAATGAAATTCGTATTTCAGAGCTCAGAGATTATGTGATAGAAAAAGTTCAAGAGCTAACAAATGGCAGACAAACTCCAACTTCAAGAAGAGAAAATCTTGAGTTTGATTTTGTGGTGTATTAATTCAGCCACCTGACTTCGTTAAACTTCGTCAAGGCAGGCGAATGAACACCCGTTCTCCGTCCCGAGTATATCGGGACTACGAAGGGTGAACTAATAAACACGAATAAGAACTAAAAATTAAATTAATTCCGTGAAAATTAGCGTAAATTCGTGGTTTAATAATAAAGCATTTAGTGTTTCTTCGTGTAACTTCGTGGCTAAAAATGGACTATGTTTGATAAGAGAACCTTCAAGTTTTAATCTTGAATGTTTGTGAATTTGATTGATTTGTCTATTGCAGTTGACTTTTTTAAATAAAAATTGACTATTATAATTGTCAAAATTATCTTTGTTCCTAAAATATTTCCTA
>DAOVQH010000061.1 GCA_030628755.1 Candidatus Cloacimonadota bacterium
GCTCTGGGAATGACTCGATCTAAAATAATCAGATTATTTACTTTAGAAGGCTCTTTGCATGCAATCCTGGCAATTCTTCTCGGTGCAATTTATGGAATTCCTCTATTGAAATACTTCCAAAAAGTAGGAATGAACATCGGGGTCGATGCTGCAGAATTCGGCATGAGCGGATTAGATGATGCTTTATATCCGGTTTATGGCTGGAAGCTGGTTGCAGGAACGATAATCCTGGTACTGATAACGACAACCATAGTCAGTTTTCTTCCCACCAGAAAGATCGCGAAACTGAAACCTACTGATGCTTTGCGCGGGAAGATGACGAAATGAAAATGAGGATAGAATTATGTTCAAATTTTTAACAAAAGGCCTTTTAAGAGATCGCACCAGGAGCTTCTTCCCTATTCTGGTCATCTCTGCAGGAGTAATGCTCACAGTAGTAGTTTACAGCTGGCTCATGGGTTTTCTCACAATGACGATTCATGAAAATGCCCGTTTTGAAACAGGACACGTCAAAATAGTTACAAGAGCTTATCATGAAATGATCGACCAGAAACCATTCGACCTGGGCATTATTGGCATCAAAGAAATGAAAGCTGAACTACAGAAAGAATACCCTGAAATGACCTGGCTGCCACGCATCTATTTTGGAGGACTGCTGGACCTACCCGATGAAAAAGGCGAAACTAAAACTCAGGGTGAAGTAATGGGAATGGCAGTTGACCTATCCTCAAATTCGAAAGAATGTGAACTTCTGAACTTGGATAAAGCAATCTATACAGGGAAGCTTCCTCAAGAAAACAGGGAGATACTCATCAGTCATGAACTTGCAGAAAAACTCGGAATTAAGCTCAACGACAAAGTTACAATAATCAGTTCAACCATGTATGGTTCAATGGCAATGCAGAATTTCACGGTAAGCGGAACTGTTATTTTTGGAATGATGGGAATGGATCGCGGAGCTGTGATAACCGATATTTCCGATGCACAATTACTACTTGACATGGAAGATGCTGCCAGTGAGATTTTGGGATTCCTGCCCCTATACAACGAAGAACAAACAATGATCATAGCTGATAATTTCAATAAGAAATTTTCGGATGAAAGTGATGAATTCTCACCTGTAATGCTGCCACTTATTTCGCAGAATAATCTTGAGATCATGCTTTCTATGATCGATGAAAGGATGGGTATGTTCATTTTCATATTTGTTTTCCTGATGTCGCTTGTGCTCTGGAATTCCGGTTTGATGAATGGCATTCGCCGCTACGGAGAGGTCGGAGTGCGATTGGCTATCGGAGAAAGCAAAGGTCACATCTATCGTTCAATGATATTGGAGTCTCTATTTATAGGAGTAGCAGGAACGGTGATCGGCACGATGATAGGACTGATATTTTCCTACATCCTGCAATATGTTGGAATCGATATCAGCTCATTAATGAGAGATACAAAGATGATAATGAGCACAACGATGCGAGCACAGGTAACCCCGGTGAGTTATTACATTGGCTTCCTGCCCGGAGTGCTTTCCTCTGTGATTGGAGCAATGATATCCGGTATTGGAATTTATAAACGAAATACAGCACAATTATTCAAGGAGTTGGAAATATGAAAAAACACATTCACCTTGAAAAGGTTTATAAGATATTTCTTTCTGCTATACCTTTTCAACGGTTGGTTTTATTATTTTTTATTTTAATGACAAATTCCCTTTATGCTGAATTCCCGGATGGGAACGAACTTATCCGAAAAGTAGATGAAAATATGTATTCCAGAAATGCAATCTCGACCTCACGGATGATAGTGCACGGCAGAAGAGGAAGTAGAACAATGGAGATCAAATCCTGGACAGAAGGCGATAACCAGTCTTTCTCCGAATATCTTTCGCCACCCCGGGATGCAGGAACAAAAATGCTGAAGTTAGAAGATAAACTGTGGATCTACAATCCATCTTCAGACAGAACCATTCAAATATCCGGTCACATGCTGCGTCAATCTGTGATGGGTTCCGACCTTTCCTATGAAGATATGATGGAAGAAAATGAACTGACTAAAATCTATAACGCCAAAGTTACTGGTGAAGAAATTATTAGTGAAAGAGATTGCTGGATCGTTCTTTTAACAGCCAAAGTGGAAGATGCAGCCTATCAAACTAAAAAGGTGTGGATAGATAAAGAACGCTGTCTTCCTTTGCGTGAGGAGCGTTTTGGAAAAAGCGGGAAACTGCTTAAAACCACAGAGATAAAAGAAGTCTTCAAGATCGGGAAACGCTGGTATCCCCAAAACATGGTGTTTAAAGATGTTCTGAAAAAAGGCAAAGGAACAGAGTTTATCATCGATTCTATTGAGTTCGATGTGGAAATTCCAAAGGCAATATTTTCAAAAGCATCTTTAAGAAAGTGATGCTTTTTATTTTTTCAGGAATATTGAAATAGTAGAATGTGAAATATTTCATACAAAGATATCAATCTGAGAATAAAATATTATTTAAAATGTTAAAATAGAAATTATCTCTGTGTACTCTTCACCCTTCGTCCCGATTTATCGGGACTACGGAGAACGGGCATATAACTGTTTGTTTGAACAAACTCTCCTTCAATATTATCATTTATACTTAAAGAATTATTGTTAAGAATTTGGTGCTTTTTATTCATAAAAAATTAACAACTTTTAAATAATAATTATTGATATATAAATATAAATTTAATTTGTTTCATATAAATTTTAGATATTTAATTTGCATAAAAATGTTAAGACAACAATGGTTTATACACATATAATTAATAAAGGTAGAAAAGGAATAAGAAGCCCGGCAGATGAATTTTAATTTTCATATTATATGCATATTAGGAGCCGTATAATATGCCGTACCATTAATGTCTAATTAAGTATCTAATTGTAAAGAAAAATTGGCAGTTAAATAAATATGACAATAATATATAAAGGTTGTTTATACGGTTAGAAAAAGCCGTGTTAGAAATTTTATTATGGAAAATAAACTTAGGTTAGGCTGCCCGGAACTAAATAGTTAGTATTGCAATACTAAAGAATAAAAAATGGAGGAAAAATGAAAACAATAGTATTCATACTAATAGTTCTCTCTGTTAGTCTGAGTTATGCACAGATACCCGCTACTGTTGACAGTGCTTATAAGCACATAAAGGAGCAATTTGACCATTATCATAAGATTTCCTATGTTTACTCAGACGATAATGCAGGAGGAAATATCTATATTCCTTCTATCTGGCAAGGAGGAATTGAAGATATTTATATTAATCAGGCATATACTGAAAATCCAGTTTCTGGTCGCAGTTGTACAAAAATTGTATTTCCATTAAGTTCACCAATTAGTTTTTCTGCTATTAAGTATGTTTATCCTGAGAATAATATAGGAAACTATGAGGGATTTGATATGTCAGAAGCAACTGAATTATCATTTTATACAAAAGGAAACGGAATTGCAGAATTCATACTTGGTGGAATGAATCGTAGGCCATTTTACAGTGATACTCTTCAATTTCAAGACGGTGTTGACATAAGGAGCAGTGGTTTTATTGAGTTAACTGATGATTGGGAATATCACACAATGGATCTAACAGATAATACATTCTGGGTGTATAAGGACTCTACAGAAGGATTAAATAATAAGTATATTAAACCAATGTTTATGGATCATTACTTGTATTTTGATTTTTATTATGGAGCTGATAATGGTCAAGTTGGTACTTGTATGAAGGTTTACTGGTTTGGTGGAAGTTCTCATTGGGCGGGTGTATTTTTATTTCCGCCAGAAGGTGATTGGACCGGTACTCAAGGTTATGATTTAACTGTAATAGAAAAAATCCATTTTAAAGCCAAAATATCGGAAGTTGGAAATGTAAAATTTCTGTTTGGGAAAAGTGATGATTCTTGTGGTCATTTGACCCAAACTTATACTCTTTCCACAGATTGGCAATGGTATGAATGGATTTTACCATCATATCTGGATTATAGTGATGTAGTTGGTGGATTTGGTTTTTTCTTTAGTGGTAATATTGGTACTCCTAATTATTCCACAACTTATATAGATTCTGTATACTATGAAGGAGTTGAACTTGCAAGTGATTTTTCAAATCTTATTTGCGGTTTTACTGTCTCTGCTAGCAAAAGTCTAAATCCAGACACAATGGTTGCTTATATTGATGAAGTAAAGTATAATAAAGATAGAACCGATAAACCAAGACTCTGTCAAAGTTTTGTTTGTGATAATGATTCAATTGATATTACACAAAAGAATACTGCTTATACTTATGATAATGCTTTGAAATTGATAGCTGACTTAGTGCTTTATGATACTACTTCAATTACACAATGTCTGGTTAATGCTAAACTTACTGGAGATGCATTTGTTTATGCTATTGATAATGATAGATACTTTGATGATGGAAGACTAAGAAATGCTTATATGAGTGGAGAATTAATACATTATGATGGAACTGTTAGAATGCCTGGTTGGTGGGATGAGAGTACTGGTACTTGGAATGAAGATATAGGTTTTGTATCTACCCACACAGGTAATGTTGCATGGGCTGGATTAGCTTTGACCTCACTTTATGAAGTCACTCAAGATGATGAATATTTAAATGGTGCTGTGATTCTGGCTAATTGGTGTATAGATAAAACAGAAACAGACTATGGTTTCACAGGTGGTTTTGTAGGTTGGGGTCCATCCGGACAGAATTCATTAGCATGGAAAAGTACAGAACACAATATAGATTTATATGCATTATTTACAAGATTATATTGGCTAACTTCTGATTCCATCTATTATAATGCATCTGAAAATGCAAAAGATTTTGTTATCTCAATGTGGAATCCAACTGAAAACCATTTCTGGACAGGTACAGATAGTACAGGAATTAATATAAATACGGATGTCATCCCTTTAGATATTCAGATGTGGTATATTATGGCTTTCAAAGATACTGTATCTCAATATGTTTCAGGAATTGATTGGGGAAATCAAAATTGTTATCTTGTTAATTACAGTAGCCCCAATTATTCTTCCTCAATCAGTGGTTTTGATTTCGATACAGATTTAGATGGAATGTGGTTTGAAGGTTCATCTCAAGCTGCTTTAGCAAATAAAATGGTTGGTAATGAAATTTTTGCTGAAGACTCTGTTTTATATCATGTTGAGTATGTCCAAACTCATCATATTGATCCGATGTTTTATAATTGTAATAATAAGGGCATAGTTGCTGCTGATCACAATCATTTATCAACTGGTTTCGATTGGGAATACCATAATCGTTTGCATATTGGAGCTACCTGCTGGTATATCTTTGCTAAATTGGGATATAATCCCTACTATTATCCCTCGTGTGCTACAAGTATTGATGATGAAGAGAGTTTATTGAATTTAAGAGAATTTAAGCTATTCAAAAACTATCCTAATCCATTCAATCCAGAAACTACAATATCGTTTTCAATCCCAAAAGATAGTAAAGTAGAATTATCTATCTATAACATAAAAGGACAAAAGGTAAAAATTCTTACCAATGAGAATTTGAAAAGTGGTCATCACAAATTCGTTTGGGATGGAAGCGATGAAAACAATAAACCTGTTTCGTCAGGAATTTATTTCTACAAAGTGGAAACGGATAATTTTTATAAAATTAAAAAATGTATATTGTTAAAATAGATTTTAGTTGAATTGTAGGCGGTCTAACACTCGTTCCACTTGACCCAAAACGCAGTGCGACATCGGGCTAACGGTTATTATGCCAGTTAAAGTTTATCACATAGTTTAAGGACATAGAGCCATTTGCGTTTCTGCAAGTGAACTATGCCGTTAGGTGTTCAAAAATAGGGGGGTAATATATGAAATTATCTTCTAAATATCTCTTATTAACGATTTTTTGGTTATATCGCAATTGCCACGCTTATCGTATGTGTTACCTCTTGTACCCAGAGAAAAACTGAAACTCCATCGCAAAGATTAGTTGGACAGTGAAAGACGGACGCTGGAGATAGGCTATATTATTCTGCGGTAGATAAATCCATACAGATTGGTTCATACATATTAGTACAACCGAATGGAAACACAGCACAACATCAATACAAGATTATCAGTGAAATCCCGAAGGGTGAACGTATTCTTGTAAATCTCTTGTTTAATAATGGAGACACACGTCAAGTAACCTATTACATTTCTAAAGATGGTGCTTCTCTAAGAAAAGAGACGGAAATTCTTGGCAAGCAAATTTCAGGTGAATTGGAATATGTTAATGATAAAACCTCACCTTAGAAAACAGCTAACCCCACTGCACTGAACGGCGAAACACCACCGGTGAGTTTTTTTCGTTGGGCATCTGATAGTTACCCTTTTATATAGATAAGATATCATAGTATAGACTGAACCACGAAGTTATTATGTATAATAAAACCCGGAATATTTTATACCTCGGTACTTACCTTTTGGTAGGACTACTGCTTTTAAAGGTTGCAATCTATACTCAAACGAACGAGATAATTTTCCCAGACCTTATCGGACAAGAGCTTCTCGATAGTTTGGTAGTCAATTATAAAACGAACACTGTTTTATCTTACGATAATGCAAGAGATACTTTATTTGCTAACATTTACAAACACAATGACAGCTTAACCTGTGTATACAGTGGATATACAATCTATTTAGACCCAGCACAAGACCCATCAACTTATGCTTATACTAATGGCATTTCCACAGAACACACTTGGTCGCAAAGCAAAGGAGCTGTTGGTCAGGCTAAAAGCGATATGTATCACCTCTATCCCGTTAGATCGGTAGTTAATTCTTCAAAAGGCAAAGATCCATTCGCTGAAATTCCAGACTCAGATACAGACAAATGGTATCGTATGGATTATTTTTTAGATACTATTCCTACTCAATTTATTAATGAATACAGCGAAAAAGATAATGATGTGGACATATTCGAGCCTTGTGAAGACCATAAAGGTAATGTGTCTCGTGCGTTGTTTTATTTCTATACTATGTATAAGCATGAAGCAGACAGTTGTGATCCAGAATATTTTTAGTTACAAAAAAATGTATTATACCAATGGCACATTACTGAAGCGGTTGATTCAATGGAATGGTTTATAAATGATTTAATTGCTTCTTATCAAGGGGATAAGAAAAATCCCTTTATTTTGGATTCTTCATTGGTCAGACGAGCATATTTTCATGATCACTCTGTAGAATTACAACCAACAAATGAGTTAAAATTAAAACAGTACTATCCCAACCCATCCAATTCTCAGACAACGATTCAGTATAGTTTAGCTTTGGATAGCAGAGTTATACTGAAGGTATATAATACATTAGGTCAAGAAATTAAGGCGCTTGTAGATAAGTTCCAGTCTTCAGGTATTCATGAAGTAATATGGGCTGGAAGAGATAATTCTTGGAAAAAAGTTCCCAGTGGAGTATACTTACTTAAATTTGGTGTAGGTGTATATACTGCAACCGAGAAGTTGTTAAAAGTGAGATAAAATCCTTCTGAATAAGAAATTCAGTAATCTTATACCCTCGCAATCTCTTTCTCTATCTCAAATTCAATAGGCATTAAATTGCGCCCATAACACCAGCATGTTGTCACCTACGCTGCTCAAGGATATCTAATGTAGAACTAACTTCCCTTAATTTTTTAGTCTTGTATCTAATTTTTTTACTTGACAAACTGACATTTTTATATTAAAATATTAATAGAAATAATGTATTTTTCAATTTTTTGATGCTATTATTTAAAACAAAAGAGGTGATGATATTTGGGAGTATTAGTATCTGTAGTTTACTAAGTTCTTTTGTCAGTAATAGTGCAGTTTATTTAGCAAGTAGCATTAGAGAAAGAAATTACCACACTCTTCCCTTTTATTGTTCCTAATGAAGTTGTATTAAAGTAAAGTCTTAAAAATTGAAAGTTTATTCCCCCTGAACCTGTAGTTTTCCCACTAATTCACCAGTATTTTGAATCTCTAGCAGTCTTTTCCTAATATTGTCAGTGTTAGAAAAAGTATCATTCTACCATTTATAGCTCAGGCTTATATACACTCGAGCTTCTGTCTATTATGAAAGATCCTAACCTTACGATAGTTCAATTTCATTGTTCATTATTGAGTATTCAATAGAATTTAGAAAAAGTATTGGTGGTTATCTGTAAGGTTCTGTAAATGATAATGTTTTGATGGAAGTCCCAGAAAATAAGAAGAATGAAAGGATATAATTGGTCAAGAATGTTATGGAACATTGTGTTAAATTTTCTGTGCCCCTTGTAGCAGATGAAGGTTCAGGTAAAAATTGTGTAGAGGCAAGGGGATGGTAAAGTCCTTGATGTTATACCACATCTGAGAATTAACCAGAAGGGGGTAAAAGTGTTACGCAACATAGCAATAGTTCTAACCATTATAGCAACAGTTCTAACCATTGTATTATTGGCAGGTATGATAGGCTGTCCTTGCGTTCCTACCAAGTTTACGTTGTATGTAAATAATCCCGATTCAGTATATGATTGCGATATATTTACAAACTATGGTGATGGATGGCGTGGTGTAGGTATAGCATATCATCTGTCCCTTACCAGGATAGGAAAAATTGAACAAAATGACAGAATTTATTTAAGGGCAGATATGCCCTGTGGGCCTAACCCCAGTTGGCGGACAGAAAGTGTTATAGACCATCGTACCACTGATGAGTATATTTGGGATTTAACAGGTGCTGATTGGAGTGAAATAAATGGACCAAACGGTAATCAAACAATCTTCCCCAACCTCACCGGGCAAGAACTTATCGATAGCCTGATAGCCAATTATAAAACGAATACCGTTTTATCTTATGACAACGCAAGAGATATATTATTTGCTAACATTTACCAGCACAACGATAGTCTGACCTGCGTATATACTGGATATACCATCTATTTAGACCCATCACAAGACCCATCAACTCATGCCTATAATAACGGAATTAGCACAGAACACACTTGGCCACAAAGCAAAGGTGCTGTTGGACAGGCTAAAAGCGATATGCATCATCTTTATCCTGTAAGGTCAGCTGTAAACTCTTCCAGAGGCAATGATCCATTTGCTGAAAGTCCTGATGCAGATACAGATAAATGGTGGCGTCTGGATTATTATTTAACAACGATACCTACTGAATTTATCGATGAATACAGCGAAAAAGATAATGATGCGGATATATTCGAACCTCGTGAAGACCATAAAGGCAATGTAGCTCGTGCTATGTTCTATTTTTATACTATGTATAAGCACGAAGCTGACAGTTGTGATCCAGAATATTTTCAGATACAAAAAGACGTATTATACCAATGGCACATTGATGATACGGTTGATTCATCGGAATCAGTTAGAAATGATAAAATTGCATCTTATCAAGGAGATAAGAAAAATCCGTTTGTTTTGGATTCTTCATTGGTTAGTCGGGCATATTTTCATAATCAATAACCAGTGAGTATGAATTACTACCAAGAGGAGTCGAATTAAAATAAAACTATCCCATAGGTATTTAGATAACTGTTGTGGCAATCATTGCTGCCTAGACTGAAATTTCAACAAAAAAACTATAATTATGAAATAAATTTTCTTATATATCAAAAAAATTGGCATAATTTCGACCAAATAAAATTGCACAAAAAAATATAACTCCTGTAAATACAACAATTTACCTATTTTGGAATAATAATATGATGTGCTTCAAAAAGGAAATTTTTAACTTTTTAGGAAAAATTCTGAAACAATCTGGTGAAATGAAATTTGATGTTACTTCACTTTATATTCAGAAAAACTATGGTATGGCACTTGTAGCACTTGGATTCATAAACTTCATCTATCCAGATTAGCTACCCATTAAAACTTCGCCCCAATAGTTTAGATAGAGTGAAGTTCATGATAGTCTTTAAGCACAATTGGATAATATCCTAATAAGGGTATTAGATTGCAACATGGCTTTTTATGATAATGCCCAAAGTCAAAGAATAAACAATATACTGTTTATTTACTTACTGTTTTTTGCTGGTTGGCTGATGCCTATTATTATGTACTAATATGTATATGTGATATCATAAATAAGCCCCTATCCCCTGAAGGTGTGTGGTCTCATTATTTTTAGTAGGAACTTCTGATATTATATTGACAGGAAAAGGTGAAATTTGTTGAATTGAAAAAAATCTGTAATGTATTATAATAATTTTTAAGGTTTTCATTGTTTCAATATTTTAATAAATTACAAAATTATAATGGATTGTGGAGAAGCATATTGAGTGATATGCTGAATAGTTCAGTATAATATATGTTAGAACGCACTAGAAGGGATATTTATGCCAATCGAACGGATCAAATCCTTGAAAGATTTTGAAAAAAATATCGAGAAAACGGGCTATGTTTTAGAGTTTAATGTGTCATCCTTGCTGCAGAAACATGGTTGGAGTGTAATAAACAATAAATATTATATTGATGATGTTCAGTCAGCAGTTAGGGAAATAGATA
>DAOVQH010000321.1 GCA_030628755.1 Candidatus Cloacimonadota bacterium
ATGTATGCCGGGCAATGTCATGCTGAAGAAGTTCTGGGTGTTGAAATTACAATGTATATGATAAATGAGATTATCGAGAATCGTTTTATTTTACCTTATAATATTTGGCTTTCATAGCTGTAAATGTGGTTCGTTCCTACATATAACCCGGAAGGACTCCAGGTTGTTATGGATGATTGGGATATAACTTTTCGGAAAAATAAAAGAGACAATAATGAAAATGGTATATTCGATTATGTACCTGGTGTTGGTGGTGATATCGATGGTGTTGACCCAAACCGTAATTACAGCTTTAACTGGGTACATGGTGATACTTTATATGCTCCCAGCGAGCAGTGGAACGATTATTATCGGGGTCCGGGACCTTTCTCTGAAGGAGGAACACAAGCAATTCGTTCTCTCGCAGATGAACAGCACTTTATTTATTCGATTAACTGGCATTCTTCCAGAACAGGAGATTTTTCAGAAAAAGTATACTATCCATTTAATTGGGAAAATGTTAAACAATCACCTGACTTCGAATTAAGTCAATCAATAGGTGAGAGTGTAGCTGCTCTGATAGAAAAAGAGGGTGGAGCTGGAACTTATGTTCCTTCTGGTTCGTGGGGCAGAAAAGGTAGTGCTCATGACTGGTTCTATCAAACTCATGGCACTATCCAGCTTCTTATAGAATGTGGAACGGAAAATATTCAACCTGACTCATTATTGATAGAAGATACTTGTGAAAGATGTAGTGAGGGAGCATACTGGCTTTTGAACAGGATAATTGGTTATAATGCACCTAAAGCAATGCTTACAGGTCACATTACAGATTCGACAGGTAACCCATTAGTTGCTGAGGTTATTATTGAAGATTTCAATGCTTCTTTTTTCGAACCCCGGCTCTCTGATGAACTTTATGGACGTTATTGGAGACCCCTTATGCCTGGAACTTATACAGTAAAGGTTAGAAAAAAAGGATATGAAGAACAAACGATAGAAAATGTTACTGTTAATAATTCGGTTTGGACAACCTTAAATGTTCAGTTAAATGGCTTGGGATTATCTATCATAAGCGGAGTTGTGAATGGAAATGGAAATCCAATTCCCGCTCAAATCGTAATATATGATATTGAAAATGATACGATTATTACTCAAAATGGAAGTTTTGGTTTTACTACTTATGAAGGAGAACATAAAATAGAAATAACATCTGCTGGTTATATACCTTATATTGAGACAGTAAACTTCCCTGCTGGAATTTTCGATTTAATATGTAATCTTGAACCTGAAGTAGTAATTTTTGAAGAAGATTGGGAAAACGGATTTTCTAACTGGAATGTTACTGGAGAATGGGCAATTGAGTATGATACATTCGAAAGTTCAAATGTTGCTACAAATAATCCCGGTTTAGTTTCTTTTAGTTTTTATAAATTTTATTCCAACAATTCCAGTTCAATTTTGACTACTTCAAATCCTATAAATCTTAATGGTGTTAGTAATGATGTTGTTTTATCGTTTTATCAGAAATATTACACTGAACACGATACAGATTTTTGTTATGTTGAGGTTTCAACTGATGGAACAAACTGGGATGAATTAGTAAAATTTTCAGGAATAAACAAAGCCTGGAATTATGTTTTAAACCCGCAAATGAATAGATACATTATCCCAATAGCTGATTATATCAATAATCATATATATTTAAGGTTTAGATTTGAAAGTGATAATACAATAACCGATCCAGGCTGGTGGATAGATGATATCGAGATCCTTTCTTCAACAGGAGCTTCTGCAGGATATGAAGTACCTCCAATTCAAACCAAACTCTATAAAAACTATCCAAATCCATTTAATCCGGAAACTACTATTTCTTTTAATATTTCTCGCAAAGACGCAAAGGACGCAAAGAACGCAGAGTTATTAATTTATAATGTAAGAGGACAGAAGGTGAAAACTTTGGAGTACATTAACTGTGTTAATGCAAAAGCGACGGAGTCGCTTCACCACGTTACCTGGAATGGAAATGATGAAAACGATCAGCCGGTTGGTTCAGGAGTGTATTTTTATAAATTAAAAGCTGGTAACTTCTCTGATGTAAAGAAAATGTTGCTTTTAAAATAAAATCTGCAAGTAATAGGAAAAATTAGCCCCGTCCGGCAGCTGCCGGATCGGGGCTTTTTTTAATTTGACAAATTATAAACAATAAAATTCTAAGAATTATTCCATTTGTTATTGGAATAATAATTGCATCTATTTATAAAAATATTTAAAATAATATAGGTGGGTTTTTAATGAAAACGAAATTAGTAATTGTAGCACTTCTTCTTACTTCTGGTTCCCTCTTTGGGAATTGGGTGGAAATTTCGGAAAATTCTAACAGGAAATTATTTGAGCATACTTCTTATGGAAAAGAAACTACTGAAATCTATTTCTCTTTAAATGGTTATGAACTTGAGACTGTAACTGAGAACGATGAAAATTTTCAGAAAATATCGTATTTCAATGAAGGTGAATTTATAGAGATAGGTAAACCTGCCCTGCCGCGTTTTTCAAGATTAATTGCTGTTCCAAACCAAGGTGAAGTCTCTTTTGAGATTACATACATTGAAGATGATATCATTCCCGAAATGAATATTTATCCCAGGCAATCCCTTCAAATAGAAAGCCGGATTACATCAAAGGAATTTGTGATTGATGAAGCTTATTATAACAGCGAAGAAGTATTTCCAAT
>DAOVQH010000101.1 GCA_030628755.1 Candidatus Cloacimonadota bacterium
AACACTTGGTTGTGCAGATTATCTGCGGGAAAAATTCCCAACATTTAAAGTCTGTGCAGGTGAAGCTCTCCAATGCCCCACTCTACTTTATAACGGTTATGGTGGACATCGCATCGAAGGTATCGGAGACAAGCACGTTCCCTGGATACACAATATCAAGAATATGGACATGGTCGCAGGCATCGATGATGAACCTAATATGCACATTATGAGACTTTTCAATGAGTCGGAAGGTAAAAAATTCCTGGTTGAAGAAATCGGTGTCGAACCTGAACTCGTGGAAAAACTTGACCTCTTGGGAATCTCATCTATTGCTAACCTGATGGGTGCGATTAAAATGGCAAAATACTATGAAATGAACGAAAATGATATTGTATTCACAGTTGCCACAGATTCTATGGAATTGTATCAATCAAGAATTATTGAAGAACGAGAGCGGTTTGGTGAATTCGATTCTAAAAAAGCTGCAATTATCTATGAAGCAGACCTGATAGGAATTGGCATAGATCACATGATAGAAATGACCTACTATGAAAAAAGAAGGATGCACAACCTGAAATACTTCACCTGGATCGAGCAGCAGGGAAAAACCGTGGAAGAACTGAATGCACAATGGTATGATGACAACTATTGGAAAAGACAATTTGCAAAAATTAACGAGTGGGATAAAAAAATCATGGAATTCAATGAAAGAACCGGATTGTTGAAGGAATATGAGTAAATAAATTAACCACCGAGAACACCGAAAGACACCGAGAGTGTTTAAAATGATTTGTTCGGTGAATCTTTAAGGTAATTGTAAGGGGAAAATGATATATTATAAAGATCTTTCGGATAGAATTATTAAATGTGCTATTGAAGTTCATAAAATACTTGGGAATGGATTCCTTGAAAAAGTGTATGAAAATTCAATGATGCATGAGTTTGAATTTGATAAAATTTCTGCACAAAATCAAATACCTATCCCAGTCTATTACAAAGGAAAAATTGTTGGTGATTATTTTGCTGATATTGTCGTAGAAAATAAAATTATCCTTGAATTGAAAGTTGTTCAAAAGATTTTACCGATTCATAGTGCTCAATTAATCCATTATCTTAAAGCTACAAATTTCAAAGTAGGTTACGTTATTAACTTTGGTTCGAAAGAAAAACTTGAATTCAAAAGATGGGTAAATTGAACTAACCACCGAGAACACCGAAAGACACTGAGAAAAAAATAAAATTTATTTTCGGTGAACCTCGGTGTTCTCGGTGGTAAAATTAATTTGTCTTTTCGGTGAATCTCAGTATTCTCGGTGGTGAATTAATGAAAAATAAATATTACTTTGAATGCACAACTTGCGGGAAAGAATATTCCCCTGATGAAGTTACTTACCTATGCCCCATCTGTGAAAAGGAAAACGATGGCACCCAGCCACCTAAAGGTGTCTTGAAAACTCTTTATAAGTATGAAAAGATCAGAACCCTCTATAAAAAACACAAACTTTTCGATAAACTCAAAGAAAAGGAATATCGAGAACTTTTACCGATCAAATCAGAACGAAGTTTATCTTTTTTAAAAGTTGGAAAGACTCCACTTTATGATATTTCAAACTTAACAAGTTTCAAAAACTTGTTAAGTTTTGAGAAAGTCCCTTTCCATCTTTTCCTCAAAGATGACTCCCAGAATCCAACCTTTTCCTTCAAAGACAGAGCTTCCGACCTTGTTTGTGCTTATGCAAAAGAACATGGAATTGATACGATAGTTGCTGCTTCAACAGGAAATGCTGGTTCTTCCTTAGCAGGAATCTGTGCTTCGCAAAATCAAAAAGCTATGATTTTTGTACCAGCCTCCGCACCCAAAGCCAAGCTCGTCCAGATTTGCATGTACGGAGCACAATTAATTCCGGTTGATGGTTCTTATGATGATGCTTTTGAACTCAGCATCGAAGCCACTAAAAAATTTGGTTGGTACAATCGCAATACTGCCTACAATCCTTTTACAATAGAAGGAAAGAAGATCGTTTCATTCGAGATATTTCAACAAATGGGACAAAATATCCCAGATCGGGTTTTTGTTCCAGTAGGTGATGGTTGTATAATTTCAGGGGTTTATAAAGGCTTTGAAGACCTTCTCAAACTCAGGCTAATCGAGAAAATTCCAATAATTGTTGCTGTTCAATCTGAGGGAAGTGATAATACGATCAGAAATCTGGATAGCAATAAATTTACATCAAAACCCAGCACTACAATCGCAGATTCTATAGCTGTGGATATTCCCCGCAATTTCTGGATGACTAAGAAATACATAGAAGAATACAAAGGTGAATGGATTTCCATAAATGATGAAGAAATTATTTCAGCTTCCAAAATCCTAAGCGAAAATACAGGTATCTTCGCAGAACCTGCTGCAGCAGCCAGTTTCGCAGGATTACTAAAATATAATGAACTGAATAAAATTGACGAAAATTCTAAGAATGTTGTTTTGCTTACTGGCAGCGGTTTGAAGGATTTGAACGCTGTTCAGTCAATTATTAATATTCCAAAACCTATAAAACCGAGTCTGGATGAAGTACATAAATTGATAAAAAAATTCAAAAAGTAATCTTTTAAAGTAACTATGAAACAAGTAAGAAAATTCGATGCAAGACCCAAGCTCGACGGTTCCTGGAAATTCCTGGATGATTATTCTTACAAAGATATGATTTACGGAGGTCTGTTCTACTCCACGGTTCATCATGGAATTATTAGAAAAATAACCTTCCCTGTAGAATTTAATCTTACCGAGTTCACAATAGTTTTCGCAAAAGATATTCCCGGGAAAAATATCGTTCCTGAACCGGAATGTGACCAGCCGTTCATGGCAGATAAAGAAGTTTTTCATTTTGGTCAGGTAATTATGGGAGTTGCACATCCCTCCAAGGAAATATTAAAAAAATTCATAAAACAAATCAAAGTTGAATACGAAGAACTTCCTGCAATTGTAGATGTTAAAGAATGTTTGGAAAACGAAAAAAATGCATTTGGGAAAGAGATAATAATTGACCATAGACGAAATGTTAAACCTGAAAAAGGCTGGATTAGAACACACTCTGTCTATTACACTACCCATCAAGAGCAGGCGTATCTTGAACCTCAAGGAATGATAGCAATCTACAAACCAGAAGACAGAATAATGTTCGTTCGTGGAACAATGCAGTGTCCTTTCTTTGTTAAAGATGGTGTAGAAGCTATCATGGGAAATACTATCAAAGAAGCTATTATTGAAACATCAGAAGGTATTGGTGGAGCTTTTGGAGGAAAGGAAGATTTCCCGAGTCTTCTTGCAGGGATAACTGCTCTTCTTGCTTATAAAAGTGGCAAACCTGTAAAGGTCGTGCTGGATAGAGCAGACGATATTCAGATAACAACCAAACGACATCCCTCCCGTGTAGAAATCGAAACCTATACCAATCCCAAAACCAGGAAAATCAGAAAATTAAAAATAGATTACAGATTAGATGCAGGAGCATATCAAACACTTTCTCCTGTTGTTCTGGCACGAGGTGTTTTACATTCAATTGGTGGTTATGCTGTTGAAGATGTTTATATTCGGGGAAGACTTTTCAGAAGCAATACTCCATCAAATGGAGCATTTCGAGGATTCGGAGCACCCCAGGCATTTTTTGCTATCGAATCTCATATCGATAAAATTGCTTCCCATATGAAAATAAATCCATACGAATTTAGAAAAGCAAATATCTTAAAATTTGGAGATGAGTTCCCAACTACACAGAAAATCACTGAAAACCATCTTTATGACTGCCTGGAACGAGTTATTGTAAAGTCCGATTATCACAAAAAACTGAAAGAATTTTCTAAGTTCAATAAAACCCTTAAAGATAAAAAAGGTATTGGAATTTCAATCGGTTATCACGGTGGTGGTTACACTGGAAGTGGGGAAAAATTACTGAATTCTGAAGTAAAAATAACTATTGATAAAGAAGGATTTGTGAACATTTTTGTTGCCAATGTAGATATGGGACAAGGAGCACATACAACTCTCGCTCAAATGGTAAATGAAACTCTTGAACACCCGCTGGAAAAGACAATTGTTCAACTCCCAAATACAAAGAAAACACCAAATAGTGGACCTACTGTGGCTTCACGAACTATCTACATTATCGGAAATCTACTCCGAAAACTTTCCAAAAAAATAAAAGATGAACTTAAATTCGAAAACCTTGAAAGATTCATTAAAGAAAATCAAGATAAATTCCCTAAAGAATACAGGATGCATTTCACACCAGACCCTTCTGCTGTTTTTGACGATAAAACTTATCAGGGAGTTGCATACAAAGATTACTCCTGGGCAGCATGTGTAACTGAAATTTACTATCACGCTGATATATACCAGATTGAACTAAAAAAAATCTGGAACGTACTTGATATAGGGAACATTGTAAACCCAAAAATTGCAGAAGGACAGGTTGAGGGTGCTAACATCCAAGCAATGGGATATGCTCTCTCAGAATTCTTCTACAAAAAAGGATATGGAAGAATTCAAGGATTTACTGATTATGCTATTCCAACCACTTTTGATATTCCTGAAATCGATATAGAGTTCATTCATACGGACAGCACTACTGCGAAAGGTCTTGGCGAGATCCCGATGGATTACCCTGCTCCTGCAATCAGGAATGCTTTCTATAATGCCACAGGAATTTTTATCGATGAGATACCTCTGACCCCGGAGAGAATATTAAAAACAATGAATAAATTGCCACAGACTAACACTGACGATACACAGACATAGAAATTTTTTGATAAAGAAATATATACTCAGAATTAGTCAGTGAAATCAGTGTAAGTCATTGGCTAAAGAGAAAAAATGAAGATGTCATTTACTTTAAATGACAAGAAAGTTAACATAGATGTTGACCCAATGAAAAGACTTTCTTCTCGTTCCCATCAGGCAGTTGCCTGATGGGAATGCATTTGGGTTTTCTGTTCCCAAGCTGGGGCTTGGGAACAAGGTATAGAAAATCAGTGGTTAAAGAGAAAAAAATGAAGATAAATTTTATCCTGAACGAAAATGAAGTTTCGATCGACGTCGATCCAATGAAACGTCTTCTTGATATTTTACGAGAGGATTTTGGTTTGACCGGTACAAAAGAAGGTTGTGGTGAAGGCGAATGTGGAGCTTGTACAATTCTCCTGGATGGGAAACCTGTAACCAGTTGCATTTTAAACGCAATTCACGCAGATGGTAAAGAAATTTACACAGTTGAAGGAATCGCAGAAAAACATATTGGAAAATTACTTATTGATTGTTTTGACGAAACAAATGCTGTTCAGTGTGGATTCTGTTTCCCGGGATTTCTGGTTTCTTCTTATTATTATCTGAAGACAGATGGAGAAAAGAACCTGGATAAGATCAAGAAAGCTCTTTCTGGCAACATCTGTCGCTGTACAGGATATCAGAAGATCTTCGAATCCGTGATGATGGCATGTGTAAGAAAATCCTAATTATACTCTATAAAGGAATAAAAATTGCATCATAACCTATCGTTAGAATGAAATGTTTTAAAAAGGTTTAAAATGAAATTTGTTAAACCAAAAGATGTCGAAAATCTGTTAAAGAATCTGGAAGAAGATAAAGGTAAAAAATACTTTCTTGCAGGCGGAACAGATCTTAACGTTCAAATTAAAAATGGTATCATAAGAGATGCAAACATAATTTACATAAACCATCTCACAGAACTGAGTGGCATAAGCGAAGAGAACAATATCATACTAATCGGTGCTACAACTAGTATTATGGATATATTAGATTCTGATTTAATTAAAAGACATCTTCCCTATTTCCAAAGATCGTTAGAATCCTTTGCTTCACCATTGCTGCAAAATACTGCTACAATTGGTGGCAATATTGCTAATGGTTCACCAACCGCTGATGTAATACCACTTCTTTTAGTTTTAAATGCAAAGGTTGAGCTTTCATCAAAATCTCAGTGTCGTCTGGTGTACATTAAAGATTTCTTCACAGGTTATAAACAAAATGTAATGAAATCAAACGAAATTATAACACATATTATTATTGATAAAAATGCAGAAAAAGACTTCCTAACCTTTTATGAAAAAGTTGGATCACGCAGAACTTTAACAATCTCAAAAGTCACTTTAGCAGGTATGAAAAAAGTTTCAGGTAACAGAATTTCTCAAATCAGATTAGCTGTCGGAAGCCTGAGTGAATTTCCAAGAAGACTTTTTAAAGTTGAAGATTACATAACTGACAAAACATTAACTGAAATAGATTTCTCAAAGGTAGAAAACTTACTTGGCAAAGAGATCACACCTATAACAGACCTACGTTCAGATAAAGAGTATCGCTATCACGTTTGTGTTAATCTAATCCGCACTTTTTTGAATCAATAGAAGAATCCCTCTGCTGTAAGCACAAGGCTTATAAATCTCCTTTTATTCAAAGGGAGAACATAAGAAGCCACAAGAAGATTTGATTGCAGATTTCCGATATACGATTGAAGATTTGATAATGAAAGAAATCTGTCTTTCTGAGAAACTCTGCTTGCTCTTCTAACGAAGAATCTCAGATTTTTCAAATTCCTTTATTCTTTTGATCTTTGGTCTTTTCCTTATTCCTTTCTCCTTTAATCTTTGATCTTTATTCTCTTCACTTTTCTGCTTTCTGCTTTCTGTTCCTATCCTCAGGTTCTCCACATTTCCCGGCGTAGTCGGCAACGAAGCCGGATATTTCACACCATTAATTTATTTTCCGTTTGACAGTTAACTTTCATTTCCACAGTTTCGTTTTTACAGATTCACGAGAAGGAAAATTTATGCTGGTTGAAACGATAGGATGTAGTATTGATGGAGTATAACGTAATCTCAAAAACTTATTGCAAAATAAATTAAGAATTTTAAATTACGATTATGAACATCAATTGATAGATATTCATAGACTTACATAAATCTCTAACAGTTGTTAGAGAAAAGGAAGTGAAATGAGTGATATAGAAAAGTCACAATATCAGGAATTCTTTAATGAAATCATTAATAAAATCAACAATGCCAGACAAACCGTTATAACTTCAATTAATAATGAGCAAATACAACTTTATTTTGAGATAGGTAAATTAATTGTAAGCAAACAAGAAAAACTCGGGTGGGGAAAATCTGTAATTGAGAAGCTGTCACTGGATTTAAAGAAGAAATTTGATCATAGTAGTGGTTTCTCTTCAAGAAATTTATGGGATATGAGAAGATTCTATGCTGAATATAAGGATGACCAAATTCTGCGACAGCTTGTCGCAGAAATCCCTTGGGGTCATAACTTGCTTATAATGAATAAAATAAAAAGCAGAGAAGAAAGAGAATATTACCTTGAAGCAACAAAAAAACTTGGCTGGAGCCGTGCTGTTTTATTAAACCAGATAAAAGCAGATGCCTATAAATTTCATAAACAATTACCGAAACAAACTAATTTCCCAAATTCCCTTCCAGAGCATTTAGCCGAACAAGCAAATGAAACGATGAAAAGCGTTTATACTCTCGACTTTCTGGGAATAACTAAACCTGTTTTAGAAAGAGAATTGGAGAATAGGTTAATTCAAAAAGTGAAAAACTTAATAATGGAGCTCGGTTATGGTTTTTGTTTTATCGGAAATCAATTTAAATTGAAACTACAAGATAAAGAGTATTATATCGATTTATTATTCTATCACCGTATACTAAAATGTCTTGTTGCAATTGAATTGAAGACTGTAGAATTCGAACCTGAATTTGCAGGTAAAATGAATTTCTATCTCGAGCTTCTCGATGAGCAGCAAAAGCAAAATGAAGACAATCCTTCAATCGGAATAATTTTATGTCCCGAAAAGGACCATTTAGTTGTTGAATATGCTTTAAGAACTCAAAATAAACCTATCGGAGTTGCTGAATATCGTCTAACGAAAGAATTACCTGAATCACTAAAAGGTAAATTACCAACAGCCAAAGAGCTTGAAGAAAAAATTAAGGACGAACTGATTGAATAAAAGCACTTAACA
>DAOVQH010000148.1 GCA_030628755.1 Candidatus Cloacimonadota bacterium
AAAATAAGTCTATAATCTCCATGTTGCTGCAAATCGATAAAAATATAAGTTAAATAACTTGTGATTCTATACTTCCAGATTTGGTACTCTTTCTGAGGATATTTTGCACTAAAACCGGTTGTTTCTTTCAGGATTTCGTATGGTT
This sequence comes from Candidatus Cloacimonadota bacterium, assembly GCA_030628755.1. GTDB lineage: Bacteria > Cloacimonadota > Cloacimonadia > Cloacimonadales > TCS61 > JACNIV01. The sequence continues at coordinate 146 of DAOVQH010000148.1, forward strand.
CTCCATGTTTGATATAAATTCTTCCTCTATCTGTTTTCCAGCCGGACTTAAAATGTGTAAAATACCGATTGCAATATGCCACTCTTGCTTTTATTTCTTCCAGGAATTCATTCTTTTCAGTTACCGGATTGGTATCCTGAGCTTGCCAGAAAGATTCAATATACTTATTTCTTCCTTCTTCACCCAAAGATTTAAAATATCTCTTCTGATTAGAAGTAAAAAAATATCGAACAAGAATATATTCGTCCTCAATATCTGAAAATACTCTTTGGGTAACATTCTTCGTTGGAACATTTTGTTCTTTTAACGATTTGGAACCCTCTGCAAATAGATTCAAACAAAAGCAGATAAATAACAATAAAAATATTTTTTTCATCTCACCTTCTTCCTTTTATAGCTTATTTCTACTACCGCTGTTATCATTATTATAGCACTTATCCACTGAACAATAGAAAGAATATGATGATTTATCAGGTAATCAAAAATAATTGCTGATATTGGAAAGAACAATTCACAAATCGTAGAAACCATTACCTTAACTTTATTTAGTCCATAATAGAATAAGAAAATTGCTCCAGAACCTGTTGTCATAGCAATTATCAGGAAAAATAACCAGTTCGTAGAAGTGATGTTTTCAAATTCTCCAAGTTTGCATGTTATAAGCACATAAATGAGCATTAGAATTGTTGTAAAACCAAACCTGAAAAAGTTCGTAGTGTAGTAGGAAAACTTCTGTAGTGCCTTTTTACTTATAACAGTTGAGGTACCAAATGAGAATGCTGCAACTAAAGCCCACAAAGCTGCCTGAATCAAATCCGCATCTTTATCGATATGTGGTAATTGAAACCCAAATGTTAAAAAATAACTCGCTATTATTGCCAGAAAAGCCCAAAATATAAAGTTTCTTTTTATCTTTTCCTTAAGAAATATTGCTGCAAGGATTATTGCAAATATTGGCTGCAGCTTCTGTAATAAAACTACTATTGATAAATGTTGGAAGTTAACAAGAAATAAGGCTTTAACAATAGCTAATGTCCCTAAAGCACCACCAAAAAAGGCTATTGCTCCAAGGATAAAATAGTCATGTAGTTTAAATTCTTTTATTCTTTTGTATTCTTTAAATAGAAAAGTATTCATTAAAACAAAAGGTACAAGGTGAAGCATAAAAACCACAAAACCAACGTTGAGATTATAAAGCCTGGGTGTGAGAACAACACCGTCAAATCCCCATAAAGTAGCTGCTAAAATAATGGCAGAAGCACCGATTATCTTTTTTTTGTAATTATCCATATTTACTCAACTAATAAATTATTATCACTTAATTTAAAAGGAATAATATTTCCTGCTATTCAAAAGTCAAGAATAATGATTCGTTTGCTTTACGCCAAGACTAAACTCGCTTTGCTATATAGGTTCCTCTTCCAAATAAACCTTCAGCAGTATCCAGATATAATTCTCTGGTATATATTATCTTAATTTATTCGAAAAATGTAAATAGTAGTATAAATTGAAAGGTTTACAACCACTACTGACGAACACTTATTCCAGAAAAAATCCTATAACTCTTTCTAAAAAACCTCCTGATTGACCTGACTTCTTATGTTGGTCAAATTGTGCACCTGGTTTGGTGCTTTTAATAACGCTGTCTGCGAGGACGGTCTTCTCTTGGTTTTGCTTCATTAACCTTGAGTGGTCTTCCGTCTATCTCTTTCCCATCAAGCTGCTTGATTGCTTCTTCACCTTCTTTTTTGTTTTCCATTTCAACAAACCCAAATCCTTTTGATCTGCCAGTCATTCTGTCTGTAATAATTCTTGCAGCTGACACAGAACCAAACTCAGCAAATAGTTCCTCTAATCCTTTCTCAGTCAGATCATACGATACATTTCCTACATAAATGTTCATTCTTTCCTCTCCTTTATATGCACCTGATGTGCATTGGACACTTATTTTTTCGCTATTATTTTGTCACGAAAATTTTCTATTTTTTTATTCTTATTCTTTATAGATTTTACAGTTAACTTAAACTTAACAAATCTCAAAGACTTCACAAGTTTACAATCCAAAACTTAACAAATCTCAAAGATTTGTGAAGTTTCTAATTCCAATATATCATCAAAATCATCAGAAAGATCATCATCGTTAGAACAAGTAAATTCCAAAAAATCTTCTAAAGACTCATAATTAGCCAGCAAAAAACTTTTATCTGGAATTTTTCCTTTCCTCAAATTTGCATAATCAAGAAAAGAAGAAAATTCCCAATCTTCCAGATTTTCTACGACTTTATGCTTCATTTGATTGCGGTGAATATAACGAGCTAAACGAAGTAAATAGTTGATTTCCAATACAGGTTTAGCTTTTGGCTTTTCCTGGAATAAAGAACCTCTTCGATTATACTTTTTATTAATTGCTTTGGAATAAGAAATATGGAAATTTATAATCTGGCGGATCAAAAACTCGTTCAATTTCAGTTCGTTTCCAGTATGATTATAATGTTTCTTTTTCTGATATTCGAAAATTCTGTTTTGATTTTTCACTTTGATCAAAAAATGATAATGATTTGGTACCAAGCAATAGCAAATCGTAATAAATATTGGACTTAAATATTTCTTATACTGGCGAAGAAAATAGAAATAATTTTCCTGTTCAAAGAATAATTTATCTTCTTTTGCATTATCTCTGGTATAAAGATGGAAAAAATATCCGCATTCAAAATTCATTATCCCTCGCTTCTAAATCTTAAACTTCACAAGTTTACAATCCAAAACTTAACAAATCTCAAAGATTTGTGAAGTTTTTTCAACTTATGTTCTATACTACAAAGATTTGTGAAGTTTAATCAGCCTTCATAATATCTTCCAGATTATCTAAAAGATATTTTTTACCTTTTTCATTTATCACAACCATCTCGTAGCTTCTTCCTTCAAATTCTCGGGTTAAACTTTCAAAACCGAATTCAGCAGATTTTTCATTTGTTATTGTTCTGATTTTGCCCTTATCTGTAGTTTCTTCGCTTAATATTCCCAGCTTTTTCAATTGTTTATTCAATGCGGCACCTGTAAGTTTTTTACTGCGATTCAGGTCTAATACATCATTGATACAACTGCTGAATATATTAACTCCGATTTTCCCTTCCTGTAAAATAACTTTTCCTTTTTCTTCGGAAGTTATGATAAATCCGGTTGGAGCCGGTATATTCTTATTTCTTTGCCTGGAAACAGCTTCTAAAACCTCTGCAACAAAGAAAAAACATCTTTTCATTCGCGGATCGTTTAAAAAATTACCGGAAGTAATTTTTCCTTTATTAATTGGATCTTCTCCATTTGAGAGTTTTAAAATCACTTCACGTGCTTTTAAAACTTTTTCTTTATCGAAATACATAAAACCTCCTTTTTACAAACTTAACAAGTTTCCAAAACTTGTTAAGTTTTATTCTTTTTTTATCAGTTCAATCTGTGCTGATCCGTGAGCAATTAATTCCCTTTTATCAAATAGGATAAAGTTCCAATCCTGCTTTCATTGCTCCTTCAATTGTTCCGTCAATTTCTTCCTCTCCCGGCATAAAAAAAATATCATCGGTAAATGTTTCGGAAGAGTATTTAAAGACTTCAAAATCCCAATCTTTTATATTTCCATTATATTTTAACCTGCAGATAGGTCCCTTTTCCCCAAACTCATTTCTCATCAAATAAAGATAACCTCTTTTGAATTCAGGATAATAAAAAACTTCAGGATCGCTAAATTCCTTTTTATTAAATTTTTCAATGATTTTTTTGATCTTCTCTTTTTCTGATTCTTTGATAATCGTTTTTTCATCTCCTGATAATATAGTTTCATTAAACACATCAGTCACAGATAACACAGAGGAAAGTTTATTTCTCAACTATTTAGATTTATTAAGAACTCTGACCTTTGCTTTTTACAAACTTAACAGCTTTCCAAAATTTGTTAAGTTTTATTCTTTTTTTATCAGTTCAATCTGTGCTGATCCGTGAGCTAACAATTTTCACTTTTTTCTCAAGTGCTTTAAAAGCTTTACAAGCATATCTTTCTTTTAAAACATCTTTAATTTGCATAGCACATTCAAGAGGTTTATACTTGGAAGTATTTACTTCAATATCATAGATATTATGAGAATGAACAATATCATATTGGAAACGTACCATTCCTTTTTTTCTATTTCCCCGATTGCGTTCTCTTAGCTCAAGTTCTTCCAAAGGACAACGAACTCCTACAAATAGAACTTGAAAATCAGATAGTACATTAACACATTCTTTCAACCATTGCCTTTCTTGAAGAACATGATCAACTATTATATTATTTCCGGATGAAGCTAAAGCAGAAATTGAATGATGCATTCCGGGAATTATCTTTAAAATTGCCTTATTTAAAGTTTCCGGATCTTCACCATTTAAATATTTTTGAGGTAACATAGATATAAAGTTATCAACCGAGACAAGAAGATATGGTTCTTCTAAAATTTGCTGTAATTCCCTGGCAATAGATGTTTTCCCTGAACTTGATGTACCATTTAAAAAGATAATCTTTCCATTTTTCATTAATGAATTCCTATTATTTTCTTTTCCTGCAACTTATATTTTCGACTTATTGTTTTCAGATTTGTTTATGTTTTACTAATCACCAAATCTTGGATTTACAATATTATTATAAATGGAGCCAAACGAATAGCTGAGTCCGATAGAAGCAAAATAAGAATATTGAGTTTCAAGTTCTTTTTTCATCAAAAGCAGATCTTCTGTGGAAACAACTCCGGCTGGAATCGATAATTGGTCATGTATCCGTGATACATTTCCCCATAAATCAAAAGAAAGTCCTTTAAATATCCTCCATGAAACATCGCTGCATAAAGTTAATTTGTTTTTTTCATAACTATCCAAAATCATGTTATCGATGATTAGATATTGAGAAGCAATAATGCTTGCACTAACGGATCCCCAGGATTGGATATATTCGATTTCTGTGGTAAAGGAATGTTTCAGGGTTTTTTCAGATAATTTTTCATAAATGGTCTCTTCGCTGTAGTCTGCAAATCCCGGATGAAATTTGTACTGAAAACGTAATTGTTTCCTGTTCGATTCCGAATATGGAAAAATATTATATTCTATTCCCGGTGAAATGCCTACGCCTAAATCTATATTACTATAAGAGGAATCATAGATATATGACCAAAGTCCATAAGACCAGTGAGAATTTATAGATTTTATCACAGAAGCGTTGAAGCTTTTACTGTCCGAGGAACTTTCAATTACCTCGTCACCATAATCAAATTTATCCTGATTATAGCTACCAAAAAAACTAAACTCGATTTTAATTTCCTTCGTTACTCTTATAGCCGAGATAGAACCCCAGAGATTTAAAAAGTTTGAAGTTTCCTGTCCATTCAGGAAGCAACTTACATCGATTTCGAATACCCAGTTGTTCCATCTATCTATGAGCTCTTCCGTTTTTTTTTTCTATTGGAAATGAGATAGTAATTTCATCAGCAATTTTTGTTCTGGCAAAATATCTTATTAATCCCAGCTTGATCGTCTGCACACTTTTCCGTCTTTCATCATCATCGGTATCATTTTTTTCCAAAATAAATGTCAATGATTCGTCGATTCCCTGGAAACGTTTCTGCCCGGTAAAATCTACTGTGTATTTTTGCCCTCCGCTTCCGGTACGCTGCTTTGAAAATAGAATGTAAACATCTGCTTCCTGCATAAAACGGACAAAATCCACATTAGATATCTCTTCACGGAAATAATTCAAATCACCGGTAGGATAATCGATATAAATTTTAAGTTTTTCTTCTGAATTTTCAATCGTTGTATCTGAATAGACCTGCGCAACACAAAGCAGAATGATAAACAAAACTATTCGCTTCATTTTTCCTCCAAAATATTATAAAGAATTCCCATCTGGAAACTGCCAAAGAAAATAGGTGAACTATTAATTTTCCATTACTCCCTTTCACAAAATCTTATGTATTTATTTTCACTCGGTGTCTCTCGGTGTTCTTGGCTTGTCCCGCCTGCCCCGTAAGGAAGAATGACTGTATCGGGGTAAGGATGAACAACCCCAGTCCCGAAAGCATTCGGGACGGGGTAAACTGTATCGGGGTGGTTAATTCTCCCTTATCCAATTCACCAAACCTTTTGCTTGAAAAATAGCCATCAGTTCTTTGGGCAGCGGAGCGAATTTGAATTCCTTATCTCGAACTGTGATGGTTCCTCTTTCCAAGTGTACATCCACTTTATCTCCAGCTTTGT
>DAOVQH010000134.1 GCA_030628755.1 Candidatus Cloacimonadota bacterium
AACCTTGCTGTGAATATTGAACCAGTATTTAAACCCCCTGTCTTCCTGGTCAAAATCCAGTTCGATATCTTCAAAATCCCAGAAAGAAACGCCGTGTCCCTGCCATACTGAAAAGGCTCCTATCACCTTCAGATTCTCATTAAAATTATGAGTATAATCCACATAGATCATATCGCCATTCGTTAAAGTGCTGGCTTGTGCCATATCCGGTCCGCTTGCCTGTGCTGGATCGGAAAGTATGGAAAGATACGGCGGTTGCAGCACTGTGGCATAAACATAACCGAGTTGTAGTTTATCAAAATTGGAAAGATAACATATCAATTTGAGTTCTGTTTCATCAGCCTGGGATTTGTTCCTATCCTGGTCATCGTCGTAACGTTTGACCTGGTGTTTGTGCCGCAATCTGAAACGAAGCTGATGTATAGGTTTGAATTCCAGTTTACCCTCGAAGCGAACTCCTCTTCGGGAATCGGATTTCCTTTCCCAGATATCCAGATAAGCTTTTGTAAGAGTGAGTTTCTGATGGAACTGATACCTGGTTTCAAAGTAGATACCTTTCTCTGCTGAAGGTTGAGCAGAATTTAAATACATATCGTTAAGAAGCGTATTATTCAAAGCATACGTAAGTTTTTCAAATACTGTATCATCAAATCTTTCGCTTTCGGAAAAACTGCGATGATATGGATTATCAAATTCAAGGTCATAATCACGGTACATAGAAAGAAAGTACAGGTTTTCAAATTGCGTATAAGCGCTGACAATGATAGCTTTGGGATCGTCTCCGATCTTAAAGATACTACCATCAATTTCCAATTCGGCATATTCACCCTGAATAGAAGTATTATTAAGAACCGTTCTCCAATCGAACCCGTAAACCCTGCGGTAATCTCTGTCTCCTATTTCATCGGAGCGGGTGGAATAGAGAGCTGAAATCTCATTATCGGTGATCTTCCATTTTTCTTCGGCATATTCATCATCGGGAATTAACAGAGATCTCAATGTGTCGGGAACCACAAAATCACGGTTGTAAACAGCTTCATAACCAGTAACGCCGATATGCGTCCCGATAAAGGGAGAATATTCCAGGTGCCCACCGATTATCTGTTCTTCCAGAGCATCTTTTCGGGGAGCAATACCAACCGTATTATAATTATTGGGATAATCATTGAAATATTCTTCAGCAGATTCAAGTTCATCATCCGTGAATCTTCTGGTCATCGTGATATAGGAAAGAACATCATCGTCATCATCTAACTTTCCGTTGTTATTGCTATCGTAAACCACAGCATCTTTTTCATCTTTGGAAAGGAAAAAAACGGCATTCAAATTATCTCTTTTCCAGTCCAAAGCAATACCACGAAGAGCATATTCCTGGGTGCGGGAAATATCAGGGATAATCCCGGTTATTCTTTTATTGAAACCGTAACCTGTCTTTCGGGGACTGTAGAAATCGGTGTTTTCCATAACCAGTCCTTCCCCAAAAGTAGCCCTATAATTTCCTGCATAGATCTTCAAATAATTCCTACCCAGCAAGCTCACTTCTTTTTCATAACCAACATAGAATTTTGAATCCTTCAGAATATCTTTGTTATCCTTGTTTAAAATATTTTCTTCACCCTTTGAAGTATTGAAGATACAACCTGCTTTCCATTCATTTAAATAACGTATCCTCAATTTATTCAGTATGGAAGCCCTGTCTGACTCCATATTGAAATAACCCCAGTAAGATTGTTTCTTGATCTCTGGTGTGGATGGATCTGATGAGGAACCCTCATATCTTATCATTGATTCTTTGAACATTTCCAGGGCATCATCAGGATAGGGGCTGTCATTATATTTCATCTGGTAATCTACAAATATTTTCCTGGTTGCAGGCTGCTCTGTGTAATGGACATAATGCCTGATATTTTTTGCACCGTAATAGGAAATCCCTGGTGAATGACGAAGGTCGCGGTAACTGGAGATCGTATCTCCAATAGCTCTTCTATTGATTATAGCAGCAACATCTATTGCTGAGGAGTTCGGAAGGTTAAGAATATCGGAAAAGGTAAGTTTGTTAATATTGCGAGGTGTTATCAGGTAGTCTTCCCAGACATCGCTCATACCTTCCTGTAATCCTTCATTACTTCCCAACCGTTCTATCAGATAATAAATCTCATCTCGTCTCTGGGCAGCTTCATCCTTATCTTCATAATGAGAGACTGAAACTAACGGTTTGAGTTTGTTCAGAGTAACCTGGTCGATAGATTCAATTTCTCTTAAATTATATATGCTTTTGAAGAATTGGTGAAAGAAACGATAATCAAAAATATCTTCAGCTTGTTCTGAAGTAATTGGCAACGATCTAAGCTCTTCCAAACTGGCTGTATTAAGGTCTATTAAGGTAATTACCTCTTCTTCAAGTATAGGTTCAATTGGTATTTCTTCTTCTACAACCGGTTCCTCTTTTACTGTTTTGACTGTATCGATCACTGTTATTTTCTCTATTTCCTCTTCAATTATTTCCTTTTCCGGTTCTTCTAAACCAGTTTCAGGTTTTACAAACAAATAAAACTTTTGAGAGGCAATACATCTTTCTTTAAAGAAACCTCTAATATCAAGTTCATAGGTTTTGGTAAATTTTGGTATAAATACAATTTCAGGATTATCACCTTCATCACGAATATTCTCTCCAATTATATATAAACGGGTTCTTTCGATACCTGTACTAGCAAAGCCTTCAAATGTATATTTCTTATTTATGATTAAATTTATTTTTAATGAGTCATAATTAACAAAAATGCCATCTTTTTTTAGATATACATTTTCCTCTGTAAAGGCAGTATTCGAAATTAATATTATTAATAATAGAATCAACTTTTTCATAACATCCCTTATGGCATCAATCATATCCAACAATTTATTTTTTTATCATTTGACACGATTGGTAAACAAAAAAAATCACACTATACTTGTAAAGTTTTTTAGTTGTTTGAAAGCAGATTAAAAAGTAATTGACAATAGAGGTTTATTTTAGATTTTTTGGAAATAATTAATTGGAGGGAAAATGGCTGAAGATACAGTTATTGAAAAAAAGAGTAAATTTTCACTGATCGAGCTTTTAATGATAATAATGTTAGTGGGTATTATTTTTACACTAATTATTCCACTTAGAAAGGACAGATTAAATCAGGCAAAATTAAAAGAAGCTGTTCGTAATGTACAAATAATCGCCAGAGCTGATGTTGCTTTTAAAGAAGATCCTGCAAATGGATACTATATATTTGAACATAACATATTAAAATTGGATGAAGAAGGTAACTACATCGGGGAAGACCTGCTTAATGTTAAACCAGACCTTGTTAAATATAATGATGAATTTCTGTATGATTATTCAGTTACCGATAGTACTGTTGTAGCTACCACAAATAAGAATTTTGGAAAAGAAGGTGTGGTAATTTTCTACTATCTTCCCAATGGTCCCTGGGGAGTAGGTGAAGACAAGATTTCAAAAAGTATAATGGATCCCAACTGGCTGCCATAATTTATTTTTTAAGCAACCAGTTTTAAATTTGAAATTATAATATAAATTTTGACCTTCGGGGTTAACACCTTGAAGGTTTTTAAATTAGTTAACATGCTTATTCCATTTGTTTTATCTTATGCAGAAATTCATTATCATTTGAAATTTCTTTATCCCAGATATTTTAAAAGAGAACCGGAAATAATAGCAGATGTTCCTATAAGATATATTAAATCAATTTCAAGGAAATTACCGGTTTTAATTATCATTAAAGATAGCCATCTTTTCCCTGTTAAAGTAAATTCTGTTAAAGTAAATATTATTTCAAAACAAAAAAATATAACTGAAAATTTTAGTATAAACCTGAATCTTTCCCAGATGTATTATTCAAAGATTTTGGAAGTAGACCTGATAGATATACAAACAGAACAAATCTTACAAATAACAGTAAAAATAAAAATCGAAGTAAATGGAAAGGTAAAGACAATTAGAAACGACAATTTTGCTGATATCCCCAAAAAGCCTTTCAGGTGTTATTATGCAGAGAATATACTTCCATTACCTGAATTCTGGTTCGCTGGAGATGTGCATTATCACAGCATATATACTTCAGACCAGGTTGAGTTTGGAGCTGATATTGAATCTACAGTTAAGATGGCAAAGGTTCTGGGTCTCTCCTGGCTATTTATAACAGATCACTCCTACGATTTAGATGACCGGGAAGAGTGCTACACAAAAAATGATCCTGTATTTCCCAAATGGGAAAAATTGCACCGGGAGATTAATAATATCAATGAGATTGATTTTAAAGTGATCGCAGGTGAAGAAGTCTCCATAGGCAATTCAAAAGGAAAGAATGTTCACATGCTTGCTATAAATCACAACGAGTTCATTGAAGGATATGGTGATAGTGCTGAAGTTTGGTTCAAAAATAAACCAGTACGATTTTTAAAAGAAATTAAAGACTTACATTCCGATAACAACCTTTTTATAGCTGCCCATCCAAATGAAGAAGTGCCATTTATGCAAAAACTAACTCTACGCAGAGGTAATTGGTCAAAAACCGACTTTCTTGAAAGTGGAATCCGGTTCTTGCAGATAATCAATAATTCCAGACTTCCGGATGTTTTTGAGTCAATAAATTATTGGAAATCGCTTCTTCTGGAAGGATACAGGTTTTTTATCTTAGCCGGAAATGACGCTCATGGAAACTTTAATGTAATGAGACAAATAAAAACACCTTTTATAAAGTTATTTGCTTCTGGAGATCAGGTTTTCGGAAAATTCTTTACAGCTTTCAGGTTTAAAGGGAATGAACCGATAAAAGCAATAAAGAACGGTGAAATAATCGTTAGTAATGGACCATTTCTTAACTTCTGGTTGAAAAATAAAAAATACCCTATAAGTTCGGTTGCAAATTGTAATAAAGCCAACTTAATCTTTGAAACAAGAACTTCGCACGAATTCGGGGATATAAAAAACGTTACTCTCTTTATTGGTAATATTTCCTCAAAAAAGGAAATTAAAATCCTGAATCCAAAAAATAATATAAATCTTGAACTACCAGGGAATGGTTATGTTCGTATGAGCATGAGTACAAAAAATAGTGGATGGGTCTTTACGAATCCGGTGTGGATTGAGTAGGTTAAGTAGTTTAAACTTGACACAAGTCTAAAAGATCTTGTGTTAAGTTGATACTTATCATTTTCAACTCTCTGCTGGTTCAGGTTTCCGTCAAATCGCCGAAGGCGATTAAAAGCCGGATACGGTGCAACCTGAATCATACGTTTTTTTTCAAATATACTCCAAAATATATAGTTCAATTAACATAATTGAACCAGCAACTACTGATAAGTACAATTCCAGAAAAGAAATGAAATTGTTGTCAAATATTTTTTTGCAAACAGAGAATAATTTTTAAACCCACGAAACACGCGAAAATACGCGAAAAAATAATTTAAACTTCTAGTGTGAACTTGTACGAAACTTGACACAAGTCTGAAAGATCTTGTGTTAAGTTAAGACTTATCTTTTCAATTTAAGTCAAGATTATCCGGCAACTGCCAGATGGGAACGAGAAGCTTTAAAGTCTTTTCACAATTCAACCGAATCAACCGTTGCGAAGGTCAAGAAAAGCAAGAAATCCTACAACCATTCGCAAGGTCTTTCTTACCAAAACCTGAACGATCTTTCCAGCATAACCTCGTGTGTATTTTCCTCATCAAAAGGTAAAATATTATACCTATATGAAATTTTAAATCTAAAAGGAAGGGCATATCTTAATGAAAACTCATGAAAAATTCCCATTTCAGTATCAAAAGCGGTTTCCTGAGGATTTTCAAACCTCGTTTCATAATCTAAGAACAGATTACGCGTCAGGTATTTTCCCATACTTATAGAAAGATTATTTAAGAACAGTTCTGAACTTAAACGAGCTACTTCATTGCTTTCCTCAGTAAAATAGTATTCCGATTTATTTTCCGAAGAATAGCTGGCAAACAAGTTCTGGATAAGGTCTGTCTGCAAATGAAAATAATCTAACCTGAAAAGCTGTCGCACCCAGTTCTCGACAGGTGAAATCAAGGGATCCAATACTGCGCTTTCCAATCCCAAACCTGCAATTTGAATAACCTCATCCTGAAGAAGGGATTTTTTCTGAGCTGGAGAAATTTCATCCATTGTCCTGTTATACCTGAGTTTAGCAAAAATATCGGTTATTTTATCTGCTGGATTATCACTTCTCAGTTCAAATCTTAAAGTTCCAACAGTTCCCGCTGTACTCTCCTCGTTATAGATTACCAGAGTTATGAGAGTCCCATCAGAGGTTTTCTTATAAAAAGTACCGGAAATTTTTGCTCCAATATCATATTGGCTAAGTTGAATCTGTAAATAATCCAGGAGTAATTTGGTTCCAAACATATCAACTGAGCCTTTTTCTGAAATGAATAAAGCTTCAGGTAAAATAAACTGTCCATTTTCATATTTTAGATGAATATATCCACCAGGTGTTATGGTTACATCAACAGGATAAGTAACATAACGAATATTATCACCAAAATGAAGCATTATATCCAATGTGAAAGGCAAAGGGGCTTCGCTTGTTTTTTTCTTTTCTTTAGTAACTTTATTGAATAATTTCAAAAGATTCTCTGTATCCGGAGGATAAATAGCCTGCCCATTCGAAACATAAATATCACCAAATATTTTCATATCATCAAAGGGACCAGTTACTTCCAGATAATCTGAATCTCTGCCCTTAATAACCAGCTTCATTACCGAGTTTCCCGGTGTGAATTTTGGCATATGAAATAAAATCCCATCTTTATTAGTATAAATTAAAAACTTCCCAAGGTTAAGCATTCCCAACCTGAAATCATTATCATTATTCCCAACTTCATTTTTCAGGTAGAATTTTCCTTCACCTAATCTGAATTTAAATTTTTC
>DAOVQH010000209.1 GCA_030628755.1 Candidatus Cloacimonadota bacterium
ATCGAAAATCGCTATAATTGCCAGAAAAAGAAGCAGCAAGTACATGATCGAAGAACCGATGGTCTTAGCCTGTATCATAGAATTCAGGTCTTGCAGTAGGAAATTAATATCTTTATGTTCCCAGCCAGCCAGTTTTGGAGCAAAGTCTTCATTTTTTACCACAATTATGGAAGCTTCGCCCGGTAATTCCAACATATCCTGCAAAGTGTGTAACGGAATCCATATCTGGTTGTTTTCCACTGTGAGCACGGTTGTTTCAAAAACATGAGCGATCTTTACATCCACAGCATCGAACGTTCCATGCTTATCTCTCCAGCGCACTGTTACAAAATCTCCCTGCTGTAGTTTCAAATTATCTGCCATTCTCTTGCCAATAATGCATTTCAGTTGAGCTTCATTTTCACTCAGGTATTTTGTTGGGATTTTAAGCAACTTCTGATCAGGATCGATACCTTTCATCACAATGCTGCGCATTCTACCACCAGGATAGATAGTTGCAGGTGTAAGGAGAATTGGAACGGCTTCCATTTTTTCAATCTCGCTGATCAATTCTTCCGGAATGTAAGCATGGCTGTCTTCATAAGAAAATGGATCGTAAGAATCGTAATTTTCCTGCCAGTATTGACCACCACTGATATCCCACTCTTTGATCTCCCTGGAAGCATCGTCTTTCCATCCAATGAAAAATCCCTGCAGAGAGATAATTCCAAAATAAGCTAATGAAAGAATGAATATGTTCAACCAGGTGCGGAAGCCGGCTCCCACAATATTTTTATAAGCGAGCTTGAAGATCATGATCAACCTCCGTTTACGATCTCATCTTTCGCCACTTTACCATCCAGAAGAGAAATCTTTCTTCTTAAATATTTGATCACTTTGGCATCGTGTGTGGAAAAGATGAAAGTAGTTCCCAGCTCTTCGTTGATCTTTTTCATCGTCTTTAATATATGGTGGGAATTTTCTGCATCCAGGTTGGCAGTTGGTTCGTCTGCCAGCACCAGGTCTGGTTTTTTTACAATAGCCCGTGCTATTGCTACACGCTGGCATTCTCCACCGGAAAGATGAGCAGGACGGGATTTTGCTTTATCGGAAATGCCAACCCACTCGAGTGCATCCAGAACAGCTTTTTTACGTTTTTCTGCTGACATTCCCAACAGGATTAAAGGAAATTCAACATTTTCAAAAACAGTGTAAACCGGCAGCAGATTATAGGTTTGGAAAATAAAACCAATGTGTTGATTACGAAGCTTCGCGGCCTTTTTGGAGGATAATTTCCTAATAGAGTTTCCCATAACTTCCACATTTCCTTCACTTTGCGTATCCAATGAACCGATGATGTTAAGTAGTGTAGTTTTCCCTGAACCGCTGGGTCCCACAATACCGGCGAATTCTCCTTTCTCAAATTCCAAGTCGATATCCCGTAGAGCAGTGAATTTTCCACCACCTATGGGATAATGTTTTGTCATGTTCTGGATTTTGATAAGTTCGTTTTTCATTTGTTACCTCTTTTTTTAACCACAAATTAACACAAATTAACACGAATAATCATTAATTTTTTAAGTTTCAAGTAGCCATCACTTTATTCCTTAAGACGCGAAACTTCAATCCTAAAAATTATAAACCACCATCACTTGAACTGATTTACCATCCAGTGAAGTTTGATTTGCATCGAAATTGGTGATTTCAGGATTCCAGAATAAATTCAAATAAATACTCCAATAATCAAAATTAAGCTGGTAAGAAAGATATCTATAAAAATCTCTATTCTTCCAGTCATAAATTAGAATAGTAGAAATATTATCTAATAAACCAATTGGGTAATTCAACCAGATTGCAGTAGAATTTGTTTCATAATCACTTTTAAGTATTTTTGAAGAATTTGAGTAAATAAAATGCTCACAAAGTATGTATAATCCATTTCCAAAAGGGATTGAATAATCCGCTCCGATTGTCAGTAGTTTTTCCCAGTTTGGAGTAAATTCATTCTTGTTGTATTTAGATACAACAGCTTCCAACCATAATCCTATTTCGAAATCCCAACGGGCATCAAACCCGAATCTGTTTTCGTGAGTATCACCAATTTTCAGTTTTCTATGATTGAAGGAAAAGGCAGCTTCACAGAATTCAAAAGGATATTGTATTCTTCCACCGAATTCAAAACTATCATCTCTTGATACGAATGATTCCAATCCTTTGAATTCATCTTTCGCATAGATTCCCCAGAACCAGACATTTGCATTGTTAAGGAAATAATACCTGAACAGAGCTGCTAGAACTGCTTCAGTTTCTTCCTGGGGGTCTCGGGGATCAATAGTGTCAAACCATTTTAAAGAGCGTAATATTTGCGCAGAACCGAAATTGATTTTTTGCAATCCGAAACGTGTCTCAAATTGATCAGTTGAATATCTTATCCAGCTACAATAAATTTCAGCCTCCTTATCATCAAAGGATATAGAATCATTCTTTCTATATTCATAAGAAAAATTAGCAATAGTTTCAAAGTCAATCCAGAATTTTTCTTTTTTGATAATATTTAACGAAATCGTCGGTTTGTAGCAAATTCCAAGATGATACTTTTGAGAGCTGGATTCATCAAATATTGTTGCCCAACTCCAGAAGTCGTTTTTAAGTTTGAAAACTTCTGCTTGGATTTGAGTGCAGAATAATATCAACAGGCAAAATATCTTAACTTTCATTGTGTTTATCAATAATTGCATCAATAATATATTCATCAAATACTTTGATTGAACCTTCCGGAGCTCCCAATATTCTTTGAACAGACATTTGATATAAATTCAAATGCCTTTGCAATTCATTGATGTTATCAGGATTTTCTTCCAGACTTTTCATTAATTTTGCATTATATTCTCCGAGGGAAGTTCCAAAAAGTAGGACGATACGGGCGGTTTCTACAGGATGTTCTATATTGAATGAACTCTCATTTTTTCCTTGTGCAAATATCTTACTCAACAAAGGAAGTGTTGTTTCCACAGTCCTTTTGTTCATCTTGTAACGGAGAAGTAAATTCTTATCATTGTAGAGGGTATTTACAAGTGTTTTTATCAAGTCGATGTTTTCTGCTTTATACATACCTGCCTGACGATAGAATTCATTTAATTTAGTTATTGCGTCTATAGAATTATCGTTAACTACTAACTCTAATTTGCTAATAATTTCTTTTGTGAATTCTTCGACAATACTATCCAGAAGGTCTTCTTTGGATTTGAAATAATAATAGAAAGTACCTTTGGAAATCCCAATCGTTTCAATGATGAAATTGACTGAGGTGTTTTCATATCCTCTTTGATAAAAAAGTGATTGAGCTGTATCCATAATTTCTTTTTTTCTTTCTGCATATTCTTTCACTATTCTAACCATCAAATCCTCCTAGCTTAAAATGAAAATATCTTTTTTTTAAACCTTCAAGTTTTTGCAAAACCTTGAAGGTTAATCTCCTAATCCTGATGAATAAACTAAACCGTTGGTCTATACCAACCGTCGGTCTAAAAATTTTCCATTATAAATATTGTCAAGTTCTTTTTATTTAATTGTCAAAATAAATACCACAGATTTCTTTACTTTGCTATAAAATATTGTAATTTTATTGTTTCTTTCTTCTTTATTCTATCATCAACCATCATTTGAAATTAATTAAAAGATTTTTTTCAATATTCTGTTTCTTTTAGATATTTTTTGAAAAAGTTATTTGACTTTTTCACTGCTTTTATACCATAAATCAATGATTTATACAAATAAAATAAAAAAGCCTATCCATCTGACAGTTGAAAGATAGATAGGCTTATATATGATGATATTAAATTTATCGCATTAATATCATCTTCTTTATGAATGTCTTATCCGGAATTGATAATTTATAGAAATAAATTCCATTTGCCAATTCTTTACTCCCACTCTTACCATCCCAGATAATCTGATGATTATTACCCGCATCCATTTCTTCATCAATTAATGTAGCAACTAATTCACCTTTGATATTGTAAACAGATAGTTTGACATGAGAATGATCTTTCAGCCTGAATGAAATTGTTGTGGAAGCACTGAATGGATTGGGATAACATTTAAGGGAAATTTCGGATGTATTTGAATAAGGCAGATTTTCAACAGACATTATGGAGTCTGTTGTTACTTCAATTACAACTGAGGGTTGACTATATCCCTGTTCATAAACGGATGTAACATAATAATTATATGTTGTGTAGCTTTGCACATCTGTATCGATATATGTTGTATCTGCATTACGCTTAATAAATTCGTTGTCACGAAAGATATTATAAGCATAATTTCTTCTATTTTCAGGTGGTTGCCAGAAAAGATATACTCCATTTTCATCAGTGTGAGCAGTTAAATTTATTGGTGGATCAAATGAGTAAGGAGGATGATATTGACCAAGTCTTTGAAAATCGTATTGATAGGTTTTCCATTCTATTTCAAGTGGGTCATATAGATGATCTAAATTGTATACATAAATCCATAAACTATCATCGTGAAATATGTCAGAAGAAAATGTAATTAAATCTAATACTCCATCTTGATTTATATCACCAAATACTGAAGAATTACTAATTGTACAACCTTTTGGTCGTAAAGGAAAATAAATAATAGTATCTCCATTGCAATGAATACCCTGTACATATCCTATTCTAGGATAAACTGTAGTTATATTTGAGTCAAATATTATTTCCTTTTCAGAAGAATCGTCTATATTTCCAATAATAATTGGTCCATTTACATCTCCATAGCTGTAATAAGGAGCATTTAAGAAGTATTCACCGTTAATATGAAATATATACAATAGGTTTCCAAGAGAAGATAGATCTTCACGACCGCAGATTATTTCTAATGTTCCATCATTATCTAAATCTACAATAGATGG
>DAOVQH010000003.1 GCA_030628755.1 Candidatus Cloacimonadota bacterium
GAGGACCTCATTATAGCTGCTATTAATGAAGCACATGAGAAAGTAATTAAATCGAGTGAAGATGAGCTTTCCAAGTTTACAGGTGGAATAAAAATACCAGGATTGATTTGAGATTAGAGGAAAACTTCCGAAGTTTTCAAAAACTTCGGAAGTTTAAGTATAGAGGGTCATATGTTTAAAGGATTACTTTCGGAATTAGAGCAGAATCTAAAGAAATTACCTGGAATTGGTAGTAAATCTGCACAAAGACTTGCTATGCACATTATCAGTATGGAAAAAGAGAAAGCTCTTAAATTAGCCAAATCCATCCAGCATGCAGTTGAAAATTGTAAGAACTGTTCTATCTGCAATATGCTCACTGAAACTGACCCCTGCCATTTCTGCAGCGATAAATCGCGTCAGCAGAACCTTCTCTGCATTGTAGAGAACACACAGGATGTGTATCTCATAGAGAACACCCATGAATTCAAAGGAAGATATTTTATTTTGAATAACCTGCTCTCACCACTCGATGGTATTGGACCGGATGAGATAAATTTTCCCTCACTTTTAAAGCTTGTTAAATCTGATAAGATAGATGAAATAATTCTGGCTCTGAATCCTTCTGCAGAAGGAGAGAGTACGATAAATTATCTGGGAACTCAACTCACAAAATTCGTTTCAAAGATTACACGACTTTCTACGGGTTTGCCTTTTGGTGGTGATATTGAATATACCAGTTCTTTAACACTTGGAAACGCACTCAAAAGAAGATATTCTGTTAAAGATTAATCAGGCTTCAAATTGAATCGTATTTATAAATTACTATCTTTCTTCATAATACTTTTTCTGATTATTTCCTGTGGTCATAGAAAAGGTCCTACCGGTGGAAAAAAAGATACTATAAAGCCCGAAATATTAGCTATAATCCCTGAAGAATTCAATGATATCAATGAGCAAAATATAGAAGTTGTATTTTCAAAGCCAATAGACAGAACTTCCATTTTAACCGGGATTTATATCTACCCTCCCATTTTAAAGAAAAAATTTAAATGGGATAAAAACATTTTAACAATCAAAATATTAGAAGAATTAGAGCAGAACACAAATTACTTTTTTACTTTTTCCACAAAAATAAAAGGTGAACATAAAAACGAATTGGATAAAAATTACATCTTTATCTTCAAAAGTGGGAAATTGAATGAAAACCGCATTTCCGGAAATATTTCTTATGAAGATGAATCTGATATGGGTTTACCTGTTAAGGTTGATCTCATGACGATAGATTCAACCAATATTTATTCAAAAGAAATTAAAGGACAAACTTATGAGCTTAATAATCTGAACAATATTGCTCACATAATCGAAGCTTACATCGATAAGAATAACAATAAGAAATATGATTATGAAAAGGAACCTTACTTTCATACTTTGATTCCTGAAAAGAAAGTTTCAAATATTGATATCGAATTGAGTTATGCTGATACAGTTAAACCAGAGATCAAATCTGTAAAGGTTTTATCTAATAATCAGATCGAGTTTTTTTTCTCTGAAGAAATAAGTAAATTCTCGGAATTACAGCTTAGTACTACTGACTCGATTCCCGAACGCTTAAATATCAGAGCTTTTTCTCTAAGTTGTGAAAAACTTTCGATAATAACAGATGTGTTGGATACATTAAAATACGAATTCGAAATATCTGACTTGGAGGATCTCAAACACAATATTTCAGAATCTGCTTCGATTTTTTTAGATGGGGATGTTATTCAGGATACTATACCTCCTGAAGTGATCTTTGTATACCCCAGAAATGGCTCTACTGTAAATACTCTCTTACCACAAATTAAGATTACCTTTTCAGAAATTATTTTAAAGAATGATTTCAAATCACAGTTAATTGCTTCTGAAACTTCAGAGGAAATACCTTTGAAAATATTGGAATTTGACTCTGATATCTACCTGATTGAACCTTCAAGAAAGTTGAGTAATTATTCTTCTTATTGTCTCAAATTGAGTGTTTCCGATGTGAATGAAAATGATCTAAAGGAAGATTTCGAGATAAATTTTATTCCTATTATTAGGTAACAAATGCTTATACTTAATTATATCGAAAATTATGATATCAGAAGAAAGGAGAAGATGTGTTAACTTTATATATAACAATAAATTACAAACCTCAAATCTTATAACTATATTTCCCATTTATTCATTTAAGTTACTACTAATTATAGAGTTAATAATTAAAAAAAATTGGTTCATTCAATTAAATTTCTTGACATTATATATAATCTTTTGTGATTTTCCCCCTAAGTAGTATTGATACTTAGTTTTAATAGATGTGTGATAATATCGAAACTAAAAAGTTTGATGTGTTAATGTCGAAAAATAAATTGTTTGTGTTAACTGATTTAGATTTTTTTAAAAGAGGAGTGATTATGAAAAGAGTTTTATTTTTAGTATTTTTTTTACTACTTTTTTTAGTAGTAAATGCTCAAGAACCGATTTCGTTCAGGAGTCGAGCGTTAGGTGGAGCTATTGATGATGATGCGGATTTAATCTACGACCCCATCGAATTGAGATTTGTTGATGGATTCCATTTATATACGAATCTCAGTAATTTCACAAGTAATAACGAGCAATTTATTAATAATGTCTCGGATAATGAATTCCTTTTGGGTTCATCTTTGAAAAACCCATTTCTAAAAAACCTGTGGACATCTTTCCTCTGGAGATTTAGAAATACAAAAACACCTTGGGCAGTAGCCATCGATGAAGACCTTAATGGAACTAATGATATTTTTGGAAATGGTGAACTTACTTCTAATTATGTGAAATTCTTTGATACGGATAATGATGGTTTTTATGAACAAAAGAGAACTATTTTACAGAAAATAGAAGATAGTTCAAATTGGGATGGCAATAATTTCGTGTTTAATAATTCCTATGGTTTCGATACATTTACGGTTGGTGCAAAAATCGCTTTTGGAAGTGAAAAGTTTAAATCAAATGAGTCGTCGAATAACTTTTGGACAAATCAGCATTTCATTAATTTTGGAGACCCTTCATTTGATATCGATTTTGCTGATTATGATCTTGATAATCAGGAAGATTTGATTACTTATACGGAAAAAGGTTCTTTTTCAAATGAGGATGATGAAAAATTCACATTATTTAATATTGCTTTTATGATGCCTGAATTTATGGGCTATGAATTACGAGGTGATTTTGTTTATCGTACTTTTAGTGAAAAAGAAGAAGTTAGAGATAAATTTAATTACACTGAGATAGATAAAACTGGTACTGATACTATAACAGAGCAAGAAAATGAATCGATTGAAGAAGATACTGAAGAATCCGGAAATGTTATGTCCTTAGGTGTTTCAGTAAGAAAGAATATTGGGAAAAATAATGACAGGAAAAACAGTCATTTCTGGCAGGTAGGATGTGGATTTGGCTTTGGTTCCGGTGATTATACCAATAATATGACTCATAAATCGGATTATATTGAGGAAACCCCAAACTGGGCAGGTGGAACTGAAAAGAGAGTTGAAAGACATGATATTACTGTGATTGAAGAAGATGAGGGAGATTTAAGTTTATCCAGATTTGGATTATTCGCCAGGTATAATTATCCCATAAATAAAAGGGTAATTTTTGGGATCGGTTCAAATTATACAAGTCAAAAAACCAAACGCGAAACTGATTATTTAGACTCATATTATGAATATGAGAGTGATATCATTGGTTCTTTTGATGATCCTGGTGATACTAAGGAAACCTGGACGAGAGATTTAAACGCAAACAGAACTTTTGAGGTTACTTTTTCTGAATTTGAAGTTCCGTTTGGAATAGAATATAAGTTTACGAAAAACGAAAAGTGGGCTTTTCGTGTTGGTTCAAACTTTACAAAAACTTGCGTTAAAGAAGAAGATAAAAAAGATTATATCTATACGGAGCAGCAAGGTCTTTGGCATTATGTATTAGAACACGGAGATGGGCAAGGTGATATTGATGAATACCATGATGATTTTTATACTTCAGAGTCTGAAATAGATGAGACAACCGATAGTATTACTATGTATAGTTACGGTATCGGATATCAACCAACAGAAAATTTACAAATCGATTTTCTCGGTATGTTCGATAATGCAGCTGCTAATGATGTGACTCAATTCTTTAGAAATTTACGAATTTCATTTATGTTGAAATTTTAAAATTTATTTCAGATGTTTCATCTTCTTGTATAAAGCTGAATGTTATAAGGGAGCGGATTTTTCGCTCCCTTTTTGGTTCACCCGGAATGTTTTCTAAGGTGATGCGTTACACGAAACTTTAACAATTCTATTTCCTTCTTCAACAAATCATGTAATTATTACCGGTTGTGTTTATAGTAAAAAATAAAATCGCTATAAAACTTGGAATTGAATATCTTTTTGGTGCTGAAAGAGATATATTTGATGATTTGACTTTGGAAGGTTTTAAAAATGCGCAACCGGGTAAACATAAAATGGATATTTTTGCATTTAGTTTTGGTTTGGGATATAAGTTCTAATTGGAACATCTAAAAAATTCATTTAAATAGAGCATTTTTTTCAGTGCTCTATTTTTTTAAGATGAAAGGGTTCTGTAAAA
Source organism: Candidatus Cloacimonadota bacterium (assembly GCA_030628755.1). Lineage (GTDB taxonomy): Bacteria > Cloacimonadota > Cloacimonadia > Cloacimonadales > TCS61 > JACNIV01. Next base: position 4,612 of record DAOVQH010000003.1, read on the forward strand.
TTAAGGGTTTTACTTTATTTGTTATCGTATATTGACATCGAATGTTCTTTAGTAGAAATATAAAATGCACTGATGTGAAATGAAGGTGAGTAAGTTTGGTCCTGAAGGTATAGACAATCTGGGATTGATGAACATAGCTATATCCGGTTCCTATCCTATCAGCGATATGATGACTACTAAAGCAATACTCGGTTATTTGAATTCGTCAGTTGAAAAAGATGGAGAAAGCAACATGGGAATGGAAGCTGATCTGGGGATAACATGTAATATCTATGAAGGACTTACCTTTGACCTTGTTGGAGCTGTGGCAAGTGTAAATGAAGATTTCTTCGAAGAATCGGATACAGTTTATGAAGTTGCTTCGAGATTTCAGTACAAATTTTAATAAAAAATATTTATAAAATATTGACCTGCTTTTGCAGGGCTTTTTTTTTATGTATAGTAATTGCTAAAAAATTTGACAATAAATTTTAAATATAAACAAATGTTAAAAAGCATTGTATTAAGTAAAGTTAGGAATAATAAATTGGGAGATGATTAATGAGAAAAAATCTATTGCTTTGTTTATTTATTTTAATAATTAATTTTTGTTTTTCAATAAATCCAGAAACAATTAAAGACTTAAACAGCCCATATTTTTATGGTGAATCGGAGTCGGAAGGACTTGATGAAGCAAAAGATAAAGCTCTTTCTAATCTTTCATCTCATATATCTGTCACTGTCTCATCAACATTTGAGAATTACGCAAAAGAGAAAGACGGAGATGTAACAGAATCTTGTGAATCAATTATTAATACTTATTCTACAATCTCACTGAGAAATTTAAAACCTTACAAAAAACCTACTTCTGATGGCTGGTATGTTCTTTATTATATTCACCGAGATTCGTTAAATATAATTTACAATGAACGAGTGGATTTAATTGGAGATATGTATAATCAGGCTTGTGAAATGGAAAAAATTGCAAATTTGGCAGGAGCATTGCAACAATATTATTATTGTTTAATTTTGATGGATTCAGTTCCATATTCTGATATAGATTTTAAAGGTGAGAATCTCAGAGTCAAAATCCCTGCTGCAATAAGACGAAGTCTTAATAATATTAAATTTGTTTATGAGGGTGATAAAAGACCACAAGAAGATCAACGGTTTGTAAATATCGGAGTCTATTATAACAATTTCCCGGTAAGCAAATTAGATTTTACATATATTGAAAAAAATGAAGAATACAAAACTGTAGCTAAAGACGGTAGAGCAATTTGCCAATTGACTGGAGCAAGTGTAAATTATACAAACCTTGAAATAAGAATACAATATAGTTATAGTGCAGAACGCTCTCAATACACGATTGTTGACCAACTTTGGAGAGCAGTGAACAGGAAAAAGTTCCCTGAAAATCATAAAAAAATTGAATTGATAAAAGAAAAGAAAAAGAAAATAATGAAGACAGATAGTTCAAAAGAATACAAGATTTCTGACTATACTTTTTTTGTTGAAAATCCTGATAGTTGTAAGATTCAAGAGGAAATAGTTCAGAGCACTTCTGATTTTTTATATGCATTAACATCGAAGAATTTCTCAAACATTGAAATAAATGAATCTATGAAAGAAAAATTTAACTCTGTAATGAAATATAATCAACCACAATTGATTGATAATGAATATATTGTAATAATCAATAGAACTTACGAAGGTTGGGAATTACGCAGAATTCCTGTCTATTGTCAATATCCAAGTTTAAATAAACAATCAACCGAATATGCTGTTCTGGATTTCGATGAAGAAGGCAATCTAATAGATGTTAATTTCAGTGTATTTAGTCAACTTTATAAAACTTATATTCTTGAAGATACCAACAAACAAGATAAACAGCACAGACAAATAATTATCAAATTTTTAGAAAAATATCGAACTGCATTTCTCAATCGAGATATTGAAACAATCGAAACGATTTTCGCTGATGAAGCAGTTATTATAGTTGGTAAAATAAAAAAAGCAGATAAAAGAATGAAAGATTACAAATATCATAAACTCAATAAAGATCAACCTGATGTAGAATATTTTAAAATGACAAAAGATCAATATCTTGATCGTCAAAAGAGAATTTTTTCTAATCAACAAGATATTCATTTAGGATTCAACACATTCAAAATAATTCGCAAATCAAGAGATTGTAATATTTACGGAATATCGATGCGACAACAATATAAATCAACGGGATATGCAGATGAAGGTCATCTCTTTCTGCTGATCGATTTTGAAGAAGCAGAACCGATGATATATGTTCGAAGCTGGCAGCCACAAGAATGGCGGGATGATCAGATTATTGAACTTGGTAATTTTAGAGTTCTGGGAGAATAATATAAAAAGTAACTCGATCTGCCAGATCGAGAGAAAAATAATTTATTAACGACCAAGCAGGTCTTTTTACGCAAAAAAATAATTGGAGTTTGTATGAGGAAAATTATTTTGCTTTTATTGTTATTTTTAAGTATTTCATTAGCCGCACAGGAATTAAATGAACTTTCAATTGTCGGTAAAGCAGAGAAAACAAGTGATATTGTTCCTGCATCAATTAAAGATGCAAATAACAGGAAAGCTGCTTGCATAGTTTTTCTAACCGATCTTGAAGTAGATATGGATTTCAGACCAAATATTGAATTGGTAAAATTAATTTCAAAAGCGGGAAGACACGAAGTTTATGTTCAACCCGGAGAGAGAGTAATCGAAGTATTTGCTTCAGGTTTCAAACCATTAAATGTAGTGCTGTCGAGTTATGGGATTTCCAAATTACAAAGTGGTGATGTTTATCAATTAGAAATTACCGGAGAAAAAATATTAGATGAAATTCCGATTACTATTCTTGTTAAACCGGAAGGAGCAACTATTTTTATTGATGATGAGGATAGGGGACAGAATGAAACATTCAAGGTTTCTTCCGGTAAACATAATATTAAAATCGTTAAAGAAAATTACTTAACAATTAGGCAGGAAATCCAGGTTACACCTGATGATGTTCTTTTTAAATACAATTTGCAGGAACTTGAAGATGCACTTGTAATTATTAAAACAAATCCGGATAGTGCATCAGTTTATCTGGATGATGTAAAAATTGGTATAACACCTCTTTCTAAATTTTATAAACCGGGAGATTACAATTTACGAATTGAAAAGAAATTATGTGAAACATACGAAGCAAAACTGGAAATTACTGCTCCTCAAACAGAAGAAACTTATGATCTTATCGAATCATATTCAACTTTGACCATTAATACATACGAAGGAGCAAAAGTATTTTTAAACGGTGAATTAATTACTGATCTAAAGAATATAAAATTGGAGCCAATGCTCATAAACCTGAAAGCTACAATGCCGAAAGCTCAAACTATTGAACGGCAGTTAGTTTTAAAAAAGAATGAAAAACAAACCATCGATCTTTATCCTGAAATTGCTACAGGAACATTGCAAATTGCTGTAACTCCACTCGATGCAAAAATTGAACTAAAAGGTGATGCAGGTGAATATTATACAAATATCGGAGGAAAAGCCTTTAAAAATATACCAACCGGTTATTATGATATGAAGGTTACACGAAAAGACCACAAAACATATGAAGAAAAAATCAGATTAATAGAAAATGAAAAAATAAATAAACAGGTAATATTGGAAAAAGGAAGGGGTTATATAACCGAGCCTTCCACTTATACACAAAAATCGATTGAGCAAACAAGAAAAAGGAAATTGAAATTTAGGATTAAAGGAGGAGTAAATTTTACAAGTTATATTTTTGGTTCTTCTTCTACTGGGATTTTTGATCGTTCCCAAAAGCATGGTGTAGGTCTATATATTAGCACTTTATTTAATTATTCTTTAACCAAGAATAGTGTTTTGAATTTAGGAGTGTTACTAAGTAAACAAAACAGCAGCTATATTATAGTCATAGAAGAATCAGGCATTGAGCATTTGATTTCTATTAATCATTTATATTGTGGAATACCATTTTCAACCAAAATATTTATGAAATCATTTTTTGTTAAATTCGGATTAACATATTTAATACCTTTTAAACCAACTTATAAATATCAGGGTGATTTAATGGAAAATACTGATCGGATTCTTAATAATGTATTTGGTTTAAATTTTGGATTTGGTCTTCAATTCGATCATTTCGTTATAGAATCGGATTTTTGTTTTGGTGTTACAAAAACTTGGGATAAATATAAATTTGCTAAATTTGTTAATGAAGTATTGCAAGATGGTGAATTCAATAAAATCATGGCTAACCAAATAAACATTTCATTTGGTTTAGGATATAGGTTTTAATTAATGTTATTGGAGTTTTTATGAGAAAAATTGTTTTACTTTTGTTATTGATTGTAAGCATTTCATTAGTTGCACAGGAATTAAATGAATTATCAATTGTCGGCAAAGCTGATAAAACAAATGATATTGTTCCTGCATCGATAAAAGATGCAAATAACAGAAAAGCTGCTTGCATCGTGTTTTTAACCGATCTTGAAGTAGATATGGATTTCAGACCAAATATTGAATTGGTAAAATTAATCTCAAAAGCAGGAAGACACGAAGTTTATGTTCAACCCGGAGAGAGAGTTATTGAAGTATTTGCATCAGGTTTCAAGCCATTAAATGTAGTGCTATCGAGTTATGGCATTTCTAAATTACAAAGTGGTGATGTTTACAAGTTGGAAATTACCGGAGAAAAAATCAATAATCTCATTCCTGTAAATTTCATTATTGAACCAGGTGGTGCTGAAATTTTTGTGGACGGAACAAGTAAAGGGATTGTTACTAATATTCAAATTTCAGCAGGAAAACATACATTCAAAATTGTTAAAGAACATTATCAGACGATAGAAAAAGAAGAAAATGTTTCTATGAATAATAATTTATTTAATTATGAGCTTATTGAACTAATGGACGTTGCAGTAACAATAACAACAAATCCAACAGGTGCGACAGTTTCTCTTGATGATACAAAAGCTACTATTACACCTAAACCATTCTTCTATCCTGAAGGGGAATATACAATTAGAATTGAAAAAGAGAATTATGAAACTATTGAAGAATCAATTATAATAAGTTCACCTCAAACAAATAAAAATTACACTCTTGAAGATATTCGAGCATCTCTAACTATAAAAACACATCCAAATGCTACAGTTTATATAAATGATGAATCTTATAAAGGTGATGTTTCAAATTTAAAACTTGCACCACAAATTGTTAAAGTTAGAGTCGAAATGCCGAAAGCTGAGACAATAACCAAAAGTATTGTTTTGCAAAAGAAAGATAATATTACTAAAGAGCTTTTCCCCGAAATAGAAAAGGGAAAGGTTATAGTGAATACAATTCCTGTTGATGCTGTTATTACTCTCACAGGAGATGCAGGTGAAAAATATACTTCTAAGAAACCTACAACTTTCAAAGATGTTCCGATTGGGAAATATGAACTTTTAGTAACAGCAAAAGGTTATAAATCTTACAAGGAAAGTTTTAGTGTTAAAGTTGATGAAACTGTTCGTAAACAAATACTTTTGGAAGAAGCAACTGATCATTATGAAAAAAAAGCTAAAATTACACAACCTAAAAAATCTCAAGTTATATCAAAAGGTAACTTTTTTGATTTATACACTCATTTTTCCGTTTCAAATCAAGATTACGCTTACAACAATGACAAAGCTCTGATTAATGATATCAATCCTCTTGATATTCAATATCATTATAAAAATACTCTTAACAATTATAAAATTAATTGTTTTTTTTATTATCAAAACAAAATGATCGCTTTTGGATACGAAGATTTTGATGATACTTATACTTATAACTCTCAAATTATTTCTGTTAATACTGATTCAAAATACCTTTTGAATAATTTATTTTATATTACTTTAGATGCTAATGTATATTATCTTAAAGAAAAAGGAGAATGGAAAGAATTCAATTTCAAATTTGAATCTGAAAGAAATTATGGAACTTTCAATTCTGGTTTTTGTATTGAAGATGAAAAAGATATTCATTTATTAACTCCCAAACATAAATTTAGAAAAGGCTTCTTTGCTTATACAAATTATTCATCATACTTGTGGAACAACATAGAAGGAAAATCTACTGATAATAACTCTAAATGCTTAAATATTGGACTTCAGTATGCTTTTCTAAATTATTCTTCTTATTTTATGATAAAACCTTATATATTTTTTTACAATGATTTTGAAGCGGAATTATATTCAGCAACATTAGGTATAAATTCTCTTTTGGATATTAGTCAATTTGCTCAATTAAGTTTTAATATAAATAATGTTTTGGATGAATATTCTAAAAGTTATAGTATTGATTTTTCATTGAATTTCTTTCCAAAATCAATTATTGATATTTATTTGAATTATAATCTATCTACATATGATTCAAATTGGGATGGCAAATTGAATGAAAAAGATAAAATGGCAAGTTCTTTTGGTGGTGGGTTGGGTTTAATTTATGGGTATAATTAAACATCTGTTTCATTTGTTACAGAAAGAACACTGTTGTTAAAAATATCCACACCTGACTTCATTTAAAAAAGTTTTATGGGCTGTTTTGAAAGAAATGTGTTGCGGGTATAAGCGTTATAAGAAAAGATTGTGTATCATAATTTATGAAAGAGAAAAGTAATTCAAAGCTCCTGCTTTGAGAACAGTCACAAACGGGGACGTTTGTGTTACCGACTTTCCTAAGAAAAACCTTGCGAACCGTGTCAGGCGTTTGACTGATGGTTGCAAACCTTTTCATCCTTCGTAGAATACTTCGGAGAATGGACGCAATGGTTGAATCAATGAATGCAATGGTTGAAATTCTCCCGACCATTACGGAGGTAAAAGAAAAAATGAAAGATGTCCGATTAACCATCCGTAAGGTCTGAAATAATGCTTATCTATTGACAGAGAACTATCCATTCTTATTTCAGTTCAGCAAGGTTTTAGTATATGTTATTGGAAAATATTAGATTCATCAAAAAAAGCTTTCGATTTAAACGGTTTTTTAATGTAATAAAAGTATATCTTTCATATTACATTTCGCTTGTATTGAAGAAGAGTATATATTTGGGATTTCCCCCTGTTGTAATGATCGAACCTACAAATATTTGCAATCTCAAATGTCCTTTGTGTCCTTCCGGGAATGGAACTCTGAAACGTAAAAAAGGATATATGGATTTCTCTACTTTTAAAAAGGTAATTGATGAGATAAAGTATAGATCATTCATGGTTGTACTCTGGAATCAGGGAGAGTCGTATCTGAACAAAGATTTTCTAAAAATGGTTGAATATGCTTCTGATAGCGGTTTATTTACCCTTGCTTCAACTAATGCGAATGTTGACCTTGAAATAGAAGAAACGATACAATCAGGGCTTGATTCGATAATTATCTCTTTGGATGGAACAACTCAGGAAACTTACAACAAATATCGTGTGAATGGTGATCTTAACAAGGTTCTTGAGAATGTGAAGAATCTTGTTAAAACAAAAAAGAAACTGAAAACAAAGAATCCTCTTATCAGATGGCAATTCCTGGTAATGAAACATAATGAACATGAAATCGAGGAGATAAAGAAATTAGCTAAAGAACTGGAAGTAGATAACCTCGAACTGAAAACAGTTCAAATCTATTCCAAAGAAGATATAAATAATTTCCTTCCAAAAAATCCTAAATACCGCAGGTATAAAATTGAAGGAAATAACTTTGAATTGAAATTCGGGATAAAAAACCGCTGTCGTCGCATCTGGACAAATGCTGTTGTAAACTGGGATGGGGAAGTTGCTATCTGTTGTTTTGATAAAGATGTGGAATATAAAATCGGAAATATTAAAGAGACTCCTCTCTCAAAACTCTGGAAAAACGAGAAAATCCAAATAATTAGAAATCAAATTCTGAAAGACAGAAAAGAAATTCCAATATGTAGAAATTGTGGGGAAGGAATTAAATTAAGAATTAAAGAAACCTAACTCGGCTCAACCCCGTAGGATAACTCATTTTTTTTGTTCTGTATCCTCGGATATAAGTAGTATCCAACGGGGTAAACCGAAACCAAAAAGAATTCACCACCGAGAACACCGAGAAACACCGAAAAATAATATATCTAAAAAGTTGGATAAAAATTTTGACTGCGTGAACACTCATTAATAAAGGCTTCACAAAGATGTATTAATTTTTTTTGCTCCCGAAGGCGTTCGGGATAAGGATATTAGAATTAAGTGACTAAGTTAAGTCTTAATATTACTTTTCCTGATAATAAAATATAAACCCAATAACGCTGGTAAAACCGAATTTAATATAAAAATCGTCAGGGATGCAGTTATTGCAATTTCAGAAGAAATATAATATTTTGATAAAACTTCCATTGCAAATTGTTCTCTTAAACCAAGTCCTGCATAAGTTATGGGTATTACATTCGCAAAAAGGATTAATGGAATTGAGATAATAGCAGAAAAAATATGAAATCTTAAAAAATTATTTAATAATAAAAAGTATTGAAATATCGTTAAAGCCATATAGATTCCCTGCATTGAACATATCCTGGGAACGATCTTCAAATATTTTGTAAAATATATTTCAACACTCTGTTTTTTGTGTAGATGTTTAATTAAATAAATCAATAATGGTAAAGATAAAATCAGGATAAATAAGCATATCATCCAGAATAGTTGTGTATGACGAAAATAAAATATAGCAGCAAAACTTGCAAAAAGCAGGTTTATCCAGATCTGGAAGAACTTTTCAACCCCAACAGACATGAAAGTCAACATCTTCCTATTATTTACAAAATACATTTTACCGACTACACCATGTCCTCCTGGAATTAAGAACCGAAGAGAATGACCGATCATAAGGGATCTAAATATCTCTGAATTTTGAGGGATATAATCAGGATTTATTTTAAGATAATGCCCCCAGTTTTTGTATTCTATAAAGATTTTGATTACTGCAATAAGAAGAATAAGAATTACTGTTGTGATACTGATATTTTTAAAAGTATGAATAAGTTGAGCAAAGTCAATTTTGTGGAAAATAAAAAACAATATGGTAATAGTAATTATTATTTTTAAGAAGTATATTAATTTATTTTTTACTAATTTCTGCATTATTCAGATAATCTCTATTTTAAAAAATTTCTTGACCTTATTCTTTATCTTCCATTTACATTCAACCCGATTTTATATATAAGCTTTATTCCGTCAACCAAATAGATTGAAGTTGTGAAGGAGGGATAAATAGGACTTCTACAGGTTATTATTCGTCATGGAAACAGACAGGAGAAGAATATTGCATTGACTTTCGATGATGGTCCAGATTCTGTTTATACTGGAAAAATTTTAGATATTCTGGAAAGAAATAAGATTAAAGCTACATTCTTTATCATTGGAAAGAAAGCTTTAGAAAATCCTGAACTGGTAAAAAGGATAATTTCAAAAGGGCATGAAATTGGGAATCATTCTTATTCACATAAAAGTTTAATATTTAAGTCAACTGCCTATGTTCAAAAAGAGATAGAAAAAACAGATAAAATACTTGGAAACCTGGGAGTGAAAGGTGATATTTGCTTCTGTCCTCCTTATGGAAGAATGGATGCGATTGCGAGAATGGTTTTTCGGAAATTACATAAGAAAGTTATTTTGTGGGATAATAATCCAAAAGATTTCAAGCGCTCATCTTCAGATGAGATAGTGAACAAAGTATTGAAAAAATTAAAACCCGGTTCGATTATTGTTTTACATGATGGCGGAGGAGATCGGACAGAAACTATAGAAGCTGTTGAGATATTAATTCCCGAACTTTTAAAAAGAGGTTATAATTTCAAAAAGGTTTTAGAATTGTTTAGCTAGATTTCCACTCCCACTTTCCAAAAGTTCCCAGTAGAGAAAAGTATATCAAGAAGTATGGATAAATAATTAGGAGTGGAATATCCAGTATTCTGAATCTGTATTTATGTTTTACCAGGTTGACTATCCAGAAAAATAATATGCACAGGAAATAAATTATCAAGCTTTTCCAGTCATAAAAGAATATCGATTTGATAGGAAGATATAAATAAAACAGAAAAATTAATATCGAAATTATTTTAAAGAAAGTCGACGACATACCGAATTTTCCATATCTCCGTTTTAACTGATGATTCAAAGTTTTATTATCTTTTACTTGATATGTATCTACCAGCTGTTCATGGTTATATGCAATCTTCCATCCTGCTTTGTGAATCAGCTTTAGAAGGAGTTTATCATCACCGGACTGGTAGCGTTTTATTTTTTCGTAACCTCCAATCTCATCGAAAGCTGTTTTTTTTACAGCTAAGTTCCCACCAGCAGCGCTGAAAGGAATACCCAATCCGATTGTAGAAGCATAGATTCCAGATGACATTTGATTTGAAAATATTCTCAGAGGATTTGTTTTAATTTCAAAATAATTTCCCACAACCATTCCAATGTTATCTGCAAAATAATTATTATAACTTTTTAGCCATTCGGGGTGAACAGAGCAATCTGAGTCAGTAAAGATAAGAATGTCATATTTTGCATTTTCGGAAGCAAGTTTCAAGGCAGCTTTTTTACCTTTGTAGTCTGAATGTTTTTCAGATAGATGGAAGTATTTTGCATTTATATTTATTTTACAGAATTCCTTTATCAGTTCAAGGGAGTTATCAGTTGATACATCATCTACTATAATGATCTCGAATTTTTCTTTTAGATAATCTAATTTCTTAAGTGATTCAAAAAGTTTTGGTAGATTTTTTTCTTCGTTTCTGCAGGCAATAAGAATAGAGTAGGTGAGTGCCTTTGGTTTTTTTACTTTCCAGTTTCGTAAAATCCCACAGCCCAGAACCAAAAGAAAGAAAGAGAAAAATAATACTATAAAATACATTAATTAATATATTGCCTGGTAACTAATTATTACTTCTTTTTCAAAATCTTCATCATCAATTTGGGAAATGTTCATTCCAAACTTAAGTTTATGATGTGCTAGTGGTTGCCAGGTAATAACGGGACAGATCGTAAGCTTGTTTGTAATATCTCCTTCCAGCCAGTGTGTGTCGTTATCTTTTGATTCATCACGCGTATCATAATTTATACTGAAATTATTTCCAATACTGCCCTGACGGGTTAATGAGCTGTGAATGTTAAAATTCAGATTTTTTCGTATATCGAAATTAAATTCACCTGCGAATTGAATTAGATTACTGCCTTCTGGAAAACCGAGTCCTATATCATCATGAGAGAATTTGTTATGCATGATATTATGAGTATAAATCCAGGGACGAACAGCTGTGAATTCTAAGGTTAGTTTGATTGTATTTTCTCTATTAAATGTGTAGGAATTACCAATTTGAAGAGCATATTTATTACCCCACCAATCACCGAGGATCTCGCTTTTTTTCAATTCGTCTAAAATGAAGTTGAAATAAATAATATTTTTAGGAATAGGTTTCCAGTTGATACCAGTAAAAATCAGGACATTATCCCTGTTTCGCAGGTTATGTTCTATTGGTCTCAAAAATACATGAGGTAAAAGATAGCTTGGAGAAATGCTTCGATCACCATAAATCACACTCTCTCCCAGGAAAAAGTGGAATCTGGTATTTGGCTTCCAGTCAATTTTATGAATAACGAGGTATTTATCTGTATAATCATTGGTATTATCAGAACTTGTGCTGTCCGGAATTAATGAAGCATGTAGAAAAGAGATGGAAAGTGATTTAAAATTGAATTTACTGCTGAAATATCCATAATCGTTGCACACATCATTTAGAATTATGCTCCCACCGATATTGCTTCCAACTTCATATTTCCCTCGTCCCAGAGAGAGCGACCAGAAATTTCCTCTTCCGATGTAAGTTATTTTTCCTGTTGAGTTATCGAGGTATATTTGTTTGTCATCATCCGACTTTTGGTACCAGCTATCTATCAGCTTTGAAGTTCTGGCATAATCAGTATCTCCGGAAAAGTGTCCTGCCCACCAGTAACCGTAGAAGAATAATCTTTGTTTGACATAGCCTGATAGTTTTGTTCCATAATGAACAAAATAATAGTTATCTTTTTCTGAACATACAAAATCACATCCTGTAAGCAGACTGAACCTGAGAAGAGATTTTAACGGGATTGAAGAAGGATATCTATAGGAATATAAAGAACTTTTAGGGTAACCAAAATTTTTAGTTTTTTTGAAGTGAAAATCCGGTGTATGATACAAAAGGAAATATGAACTATCGTCCTTTGAAAAGAAATTAGTTACTGAGGATTTAAAATCCAGCAGGGATGATAATGCAAAGCTGAAACTGGATGAATCACTTCGTTCTTTTTTTACCGGTAGATAAAACAGTTTGGATTCATCCAGGTTCTTTTCCAGAATCAATACCTGATTATTAGATGTTACTTCCGGTGTATTCCAGCTAATATTTCTATATTGACCAAAAAGAAGTGCCGAAAAAATCACAAATAATATAATTGTTTTGATTTTTTTCATTTTCTTTTTCCTTTCTGTTTCCAATCTGAGTTTCGACTCGAAAGCTTGCGTCGAGTCGAGAACGGTTTGCTTCCATTCATCTCGAGTCGTCGTCGGTTTGCTTCTCTCATCTCGAGTCGTCGTCCTTTGTCCTTATTCATCCTTCGTAGTTCACCATCCTGCACAGCAAGCTATGAAGAATGGATACTACGGAGAACGGACGACTCGAAAAGGAGAGTTTCCTATTTTGAAAGATATTCATGCATGGATAGAGCTGCTTTACGACCTGCACCCATTGCCAGGATAACAGTGGCAGCTCCTGTTACAATATCTCCTCCAGCCCAAACTCTATCTTTTGAGGTTTTTCCATTTTCGTCTGTAACAATATTACCTCTTCTTCCAATTTCCAGTCCTGATGTAGTTTCTGGAATAATTGGATTAGGACTGTTTCCAATGGCAACAATATAAGCATCCATTGGCATAATAAATTCTGAACCTTTAATTGGAATGGGTCTTCGTCTGCCGGAACTATCCAATTCACCGAGTTTCATGCGAAGACATTCAATCTCTTTCAACCAACCATTTTCATCACCTATAAGTTTAATTGGTAAAGTCAGGAAATGAAAAATTACTCCTTCTTCAACAGCATTTTCATATTCTTCTAATCTTGCTGGAAGTTCTTTCTCTGATCTTCGATAAATAATGTAAGAGTTATCTGCGCCCAAACGAAGTGCTGTCCTTGCACAATCCATAGCAACATTTCCCCCTCCAATTACAGCTACATTCTTGTGCTTTTTTATAGGTGTGGAGGATCTTGGAAATTGGAATCCTTTCATCAGGTTCATACGAGTCAGGTATTCATTTGCTGAATATGCTCCATTAAGATTTTCACCTGGAATTTCCATAAACCAGGGAAGACCGGCACCTGTTCCAATAAATATAACATCGTATTTTTTCAGTAGTTGATCTACAGATTTTGTTTTTCCAACCACGAAATTAGTTATAAGTTTTACCCCAAGTTTCTGTATGTAACTTAACTCTCTCCTGACAACAGCTTTAGGCAAACGAAATTCAGGAATTCCATAAACTAAAACCCCACCGGGTTCATGCAGAGCTTCATACATTGTAACTTCATGTCCAAGTTTGATCAGGTCTCCAGCTACGGTAATACCTGCAGGACCTGAACCAATGATTGCTACTTTATTTCCTGTTGATGGAGCAATTTCGGGCATTTCAATTTTATCCTGAGTTGTTTCCCAATAAGCAGCAAAACGTTCCAAACGACCGATAGCTACAGGTGCTCCTTTTTTATTTAAGATACAAAGTTCTTCGCACTGCTCCTCCTGCGGGCAAACACGACCGCAAACTGCAGGTAAACAATTTTTATCTTTGAGTATCCTGATCGAACCGGCAAAATCTCCATCTGCAATACATTTTATAAATCCGGGAATATCAATTTCAACAGGACAACCATCGATACAAATAGGCTTTTTACATTGAAGACATCTTTGCGCTTCTGCGATTGCAAGCTCTGGAGTATAACCCAATGCAACTTCATTAAAATTTCTTCGTCTGATATGAGAAGGTTGTTTTGGCATCTCTCTTCGATTCAGATCAAGTTTTCCCATCTTCTATCTCCCGCAACCTGAATGATGAACTAATACAGCTTCTTCGTTTAAATACTGTTTTCTTCTTTTAAGAAGTTCTTCCCAATCAACGACTCGCCCATCAAAATCAGGACCATCCACACAAGCGAATTTGGTGCTTCCATCAACAGTAACACGACAGACTCCACACATTCCTGTTCCATCGATCATAATAGGATTTAAGCTCACTATAATTGGAACTTTAAAATGAGATAGTTCCAGGGAAGTTTTTGATAAAAGGAAAGTGCATCCATTAACAAAAATCCGGTCAGGTTTTATTGCTTTTTCCTGTAAAATTTTACTTAAACGCTTAATATGTCCTTTTTGTCCGGAACTTCCATCTCTGGTAATTATAATTATCTTTTCGCTGTAAGATTTCAATTTATCTTCCCAATATAGTAAAAAGTTACTTCGTGCTTCCAGGATAGTTATGACCTTATTTCCTTTTTCATTAAGTGCCCTAATAACTGGAAAAATGGAGCCTATCCCGTAACATCCACCAATGCAGATTACAGTTCCGAATTTTTTTGTCTCTGTCGGTTTTCCCAGAGGACCGACTACAGTTGGAACAAAATCTTCTACATTCAAACCTGCTATTCTTGAGGTTGAATCTCCAACAACCATGAATATCATTGTCAAAGTTCCTTCTTCTCTATTCCAGTCTGCAACAGATAAAGGAATTCTCTCAGCATCATCATGTGAACGCAGTATAATAAACTGACCCGCTTGAATTTGTTCAGCTATGTCTGGAGCTTGAACAGTCAATAGATAAAGATTAGGAACTATCATCTCTTTTTCGATGACTTTAAACATTATACCTCCTGAATCTTACAGGGCAGGGATTAGTTTCAAATTCAAAGGTTTTATTTGAAGTTATAAGACGAATAAAACCTGGTGAAATCGTCTTTCGTAAAATCGCAGGATATGTTTTTGAATTCTTATGAGATTTTATCAAAACATGGTCACCATTTTGAATATCAGATTTGGAAGCATCAATTGGATTAATTATCAGAGTTTCTTCAGGTTCAATTTCCCTCATACCTTCTATAAATTTACTTAAAGAAATTCCAGTATATATATGAGGGTTTTTTTCTTGAATCAGCACATATGGGAAAGCTCTTGTTTTTGCTTGAATTTTATTTTCATTTGGTTTGGGATTACCTTCGGGAAGATTGGCAGTCAGTTTCTTTGGAATAAGTTTCGATAATTCTATCTTATTGAATTTCAGTTCTTTTTTACCTATTTTCTTTGCGAGTTTTGAAAAAATCTCAGGATTTTTTAGAACCTTTTCTGGAGATTGAATAACAGCTTTCAATTTGTTTCTTTTACCTTTAAAGGTTACATAAGTTCCGGAAATTTCACCCCACATTGATGATGGCAGAATTAGATCAGGTTTAAGTTTTTCAGAATGAGGAAAAGGACTTTGATGAATAATGAAATTCACATTGGGTCTTTCTTTAAATGGAGAATCACCGATTAAATATAGAATATCAATTTTTCCTTTTGAAATTTTTTCAAGAATATCCTGATGGGTCTTTAAATTTACTAATGATAGCAAACCCGGAAGATTACCATAGGGATTAAGGACAAACAATTTAGCACCTGTAAGTTTGATGATTTTTTCAATATCCTGAAGAATCTCCGCTCCATAAGTCAGATCCAAGATTGTTGGACCTAAAATAATGGTGGTTGATAAAGAATTTTTAAGTAATTCTACCACTTCTGAAATTTCAGTAGAAACTTTTTTCCCCTTTTCAAAATATTCTACAATTTCTTTAAAAAGTTCTTTTTCTTTTCCAGCTTCTGGAATTACTTGATATGAAGTGAATCTTGAAGTTGTATCATTTATCCAACCGATCTGTAGGTACGGAATTCCTTTTTCTGCTGCTCGTTTGATGGCAAGAGTAACAGGAGCATAATTATAATTACCATTTAAGAATAAGGAGATGATTGAGTCAGATTTTTCGATTTTCTCTATTGAAATAGATTTTTGAGCAAAAGAAATGTAAGGGATTAAATTATTAGTAAGAATAGATGAAGTAATATTTGTAGTATTAATTTCTTGCTCAAAAAATTGTTTCGCTGCCATAATCTCTTCAAGTGTGAGATCTGGTGAAAGATAAACTGCTACTCTATCTCCATCTGCTTTTTTTAATTTATCAGATGCTTTCAGGAAAGCTTCATCCCAGGTTATAAAGCCCAGACCTTCCGGGAATTGATACTGTGGTTCTAAAATTCTATCTGGATTGTTGACAAGCTCTATCAAACAAAAACGGCCTTTTACACACAACTCACCACCAGTTAAATGAGGATCTCCGGGAGGAAGAGTCCCGATAATTTGATTTTCTTTTGTTAAAACTTGGATATCACAATTTAGTCCACACAATGGACAAATAGAAGAATGGTATTTTTCCGGAACACCGGACCACTTTCTGGTTTTTTCTGATAAAGCTCCAGTTGGACACACAGAAACACAAGCACCACAGAATTCACAATTTGCTTCCAGGTGAGATTGATTAAAAGCAGGACCAATGGTCGAGTATCTGCCTCTTTTATTCAAAGATATTACAGAGCTTTTTCTGTGCTCCTGACAAATACGCACACATCGTCCGCAATAAATACAGAGATTATAATCTCTATCAAAGAATGGATCGTTTTTTTCAACTGGAAAATCCCGGTAATAGACTGGAAATTCAATCTCGTCGATTTTTAGATTTTCCACAACTTCCTGAAGTTCACAGTCATTATCTTTCGGACACCATCTACAGCCAGTTGTGAATCCTACTTTTCTGATTGTTCCCTGAAAATCCGAACATTCTTCAGCTTCATCGCAGATAAGACAAGCAGATGGATGTTCGCTAAGAATGAGTTGAAGGATTTCTGTTCGCATTTCCTGTAGGATTTTTGTATTAGTTCTGATTGTCATTCCTTCTTCAACCTGTGTTGTGCAAGCTGTAGGATATCCTTTCATTCCATCAACTTCAACGATGCATAACCTGCATCCTCCATAAGGTGAGAGTTCGGGATGGAAGCATAGGTGCGGAATGTAAATATCATTTTCCTGGGTGACATCAAGTATCATTTTACCTTTTTTAGCTTCAACTGTTTTGTTATCGATAGTTATTTTCATTTTTCCTCGCGGGATTTTATAATAATAGCATTACCAGCAATTGCATCGAAACGGCAAATTTCATAACAAGCTCGGCATTTGATACACTTTGATGCGTCTAAATTATGCGGTTCTGATCTGGGACCGGTAATTGCTCCAGTTGGGCATACACTAACACACTTCTGACATCCGGTACATTTCTCAGGAATTACAATATATTCAATCAAGGAACGACATACGACTGCAGGACAGTATAAATGTTCAATATGTTCAACATACTCCGGTCGAAAATAACGAAGTGTTGTAAGAACCGGATTCGGTGCTGTTTGACCCAAACCACATAAAGAAGTAGATTTGACCATATTAGCTAAAGATTCCAGTTTGGCTAAATCTTCAATTTCTCCTTCACCATTACAGATTTTTTCTAATAGTTCGACCATATGTCTTGTTCCGACTCTACAGGGAGTACATTTCCCACATGATTCTTTCTGGCAGAAATCTAAAAAGTAACGAGCTACATCAACCACACAAGTATCTTTATCCATTACAATAAGACCACCGGAACCCATAATTGAACCTGCTGCTGCAAGGCTTTCATAGGTTATTGGAGTATCCAGAAGTTCCTCTGGAATACAACCGCCTGAAGGTCCACCTGTTTGAACTGCTTTAAAAGGTTTTAATGTTCCGCCACCAATATCAAAAATAATTTTCCTCAGACTTGTTCCAAGTGGAACTTCAATAAGACCTGCTCTTCGGATTTTACCCACTAAAGAAAAGGTTTTTGTTCCATAATTATTTTCAACTCCAAATTGTTTAAACCAGGAAGAACCATTTTGCAGAATGTGAGGAATCGTTCCGAGTGTTTCGACATTATTTATGGTTGTAGGTTTTCCATGCAAACCGGATATTGCAGGAAAGGGAGGACGTGTGCGCGGCATACCGCGTTTTCCTTCAATGGAAGCA
>DAOVQH010000005.1 GCA_030628755.1 Candidatus Cloacimonadota bacterium
ACTGTCTCCTTGATGCCTACACGCTCTACCTTCTCACCAACTTTGATAACACCACGCTCGATACGACCGGTGGCAACTGTTCCTCTTCCTGAAATAGAAAATACATCCTCAACAGGCAGCAGGAACGGTTTGGCTTTGTCTCGCTCCGGAAGTGGAATATACTCATCTACTGCATCCAGCAGCTTTTGAAGTGATTGTACACCAAGCTCAGTGTCCTCTTCTGCAAGTGCTTTTAAGGCTGAACCTGTGATTATTGGAATATCATCGCCTGGAAACTCATACTCACTCAGAAGCTCACGAACTTCCAACTCAACCAGTTCCAGAAGCTCAGGATCATCCACAAGGTCTGCTTTGTTAAGATACACGACCATTGCAGGTACTCCCACCTGACGGGCAAGAAGTATGTGCTCCCTGGTCTGGGGCATAGGTCCATCTGCTGCACTTACCACAAGAACTGCTCCGTCCATCTGAGCTGCTCCGGTGATCATGTTCTTTACATAGTCAGCATGACCGGGACAATCTACGTGTGCATAGTGACGCTTATCCGTCTCATACTCAACATGAGCAGTGGCAATGGTAATACCTCGCTCTTTCTCCTCAGGAGCATTGTCGATACTATCAAAACTCTGGAACTCAGCATTACCTTTCTTGCTGAGGTAAAGTGTAATAGCTGCTGTAAGTGTGGTCTTACCATGATCCACATGACCAATAGTCCCAATATTAACATGTGGCTTTGTTCTTATAAATTTTGCTTTAGCCATTTCTCCCTCCTTAGTTTTTTATTTTTTAATTTTTTTCAATAAATCTGGGGCTCATGACCGGACTTGAACCGGTGACCTCATCCTTACCAAGGATGTGCTCTACCGACTGAGCTACATGAGCAAAAAATGGAGCGGGGAACGGGGTTCGAACCCGCGACCCTTAGCTTGGAAGGCTAATGCTCTGCCAATTGAGCTACCCCCGCATAAAAATGGTGGAGGGGGAAGGATTCGAACCTCCGAAGGCATCCGCCAGCAGATTTACAGTCTGATCCCTTTGGCCACTCGGGAACCCCTCCAACATGGTGCCGACAGTAGGAATCGAACCCACAACCGCTCGATTACAAGTCGAGTGCTCTACCGTTGAGCCATGTCGGCCTTCCTAAAATTCGTGACAGAAAAAACATCCTTTTTCCCTGTCATTTTTTTCGCTAATATACTTATAAAAAGAACTATAGACAAGTTAGACAAAAAATTTTCTTTGTATATATATGTCAATTAATTTGTGTAAATTATTCTAGTTAATAATAATATAATATATTTTTTATTTAATATATTTAAAATAATCATTAAGTGTGATTTATGGAATGAGCTCCCAATCGGTTCCCTCTGGCGTATCCTTTAATTGAATTCCCATTTTTTTGAGATCTTCCCGAATTTTATCAGCCATTTCCCAGTTCTTATCCATTTTAAACTTAAGTCTGTAATTTATAAGAAGTTGGATCAAATCCTCGGTTATACCATCTAAATGTGTTTTCAATTTTTTCTCTAAATTGGAAAAAAATCCCAGGACCCGTCCCAGTTCAACCAGTAGGTGTGCAAAATTCATATCCTTTGAACTGCGGGTACTTTTGGTAATTTCGAAAAAAACGTATAATGCCTTTACCTAATATTGAAAACCCTATGGGGACTGTTCATATACATGGAACTCTATTCTTTATTTTTAGCAAAAAGATAGTACAAGACAGGAATAAAAGAAAGTACAAAAAACGTGGAAGTAATAAGTCCACCAATTGTTGATAGGGACAATAATCTCCAGAAATCACTTTTTCCAATATCGGCGGCAATAAGCATTGGTATTAAACCTGCAATAGTTGTAAGCGATGTCATTAAAATAACTCATTAATTCGACACCACCTTGGGGATGTTTCTTCATCTCATATTTCCCGCTTTCTGTTTCTTTATCTTTTAAGCTTTGACGTAGTATGTTTACCTTGACATCTATTTCTTTCCCCTTATTTTGTTGTATATAGGTGTTCTATACCATAGAGCCGTTACTTAACCATACGCTCTTTTTTTAGTTGGTAACGGCTCGCCTTTTATATAATTTTAGTTGACTTAATATTTCCACTTTCCAAAATTTTCACGTTTTGTGATTCTTAAACCTTTTTTTGGAGATATTATGAAAATAAAATGCCCCAATTGCGCTTATGTATGGGAAGTTTCATTTGATGAGTTTCACAAAATACAAACAAAAAAATCAAATATCGGAATTATATCTTGCCCTCACTGTAAAGAAAAAATGGATTTGCAGCAACACATTGTAAATTCAAAAAATCATTCTGGAGAAATTTATGCCAAAAAATAACCAGGAATCTATCGAAAAAACACTCTGGAAAACTGCGGATAAACTGCGAAAAAATATCGATGCTTCCGAGTATAAGAATATTGTTCTCGGTCTCATTTTCCTTAAATACATTTCAGATTCATTTACGGAAAAATTTGAACAGTTAGAACTTGATTTTGGAAATCCGGATAGTGAATGGTATGTAAAGGAAGAACAATCTAGATACAGTGCCTTGAATGATCCTGATGAATATCGCGCCGAAAATGTTTTCTTTGTTCCGGAAAAAGCCCGGTGGTCATTCCTGCAGTCGGTAGCCACCCAACCCGAAATTGGTAAATACATCGATGAAGCCATGATAACTATTGAAAAAGAAAACACCACTCTCAAAGGTGTTTTACCCAAAGTTTTTGCTCGTCCCAACCTAGATAAACAAAGCCTAACCGGTCTCATCAATGAAATCGGTTCGATCACTTTAGGTTCAACAGAAGCAAAATCAAAAGACATACTCGGTCGTGTTTATGAATACTTTCTGGGTCAATTTGCTCTGGCAGAAGGTCGCAAAGGTGGTCAATTCTACACTCCGGAAAGCATAGTTCGTTTGTTAGTTGAAATGCTTGAGCCTTACGAAGGTCGTGTCTTCGATCCGTGCTGTGGTTCCGGTGGTATGTTTGTACAAAGCGAAAAATTCATAGAATCACATGCTGGTCATATCAAACAAGATAATCTTGAAATTGACCCTCGTGATAGAATCGCTATTTATGGGCAGGAAAGCAATCAGACAACCTGGCGACTCTGCAAAATGAACCTTGCCATTCGCGGTATCGATTCCTCAAATATCAAATGGAACAATGAAGGTTCTTTCCTGAAAGATGCTCATCCCGATCTCAAAGCTGATTACATTATAGCAAATCCACCTTTCAATGATAGTGATTGGAGCGGTGAACTTCTCTCTTCCGATGCTCGCTGGAAATACGGCACTCCGCCTGCCGGTAATGCCAACTTCGCCTGGGTGCAGCATTTTATCTATCATCTTTCACCAACAGGTTGTGCAGGTTTTGTTCTATCCAATGGTTCTCTTTCTTCCAATACCGGTGGCGAAGGTGATATCCGCAAAAGACTCATCGAAGCAGATCTCGTTGACTGTATCGTTATGTTACCCACCAAACTTTTCTATAATACCGGCATTCCAGCCTGTCTCTGGTTTCTCAGTCGTTATAAGAACGGTAACAAATCCCGTGCTCGAAAAGAAGAAGTTCTCTTTATCGATGCATCCGAGCAGGGCTACATGGTAAACCGCCGCAACCGTGCTTTCGACTACGAAAAGGACATCCTCAAAATTGCCGACACCTACCATTCCTGGAAAGTTCTTTCTCCCGGAATCTCCTCTCCCTCTGGGAGAGGCTCTGGTGAGGGCTATCACGACATCAAAGGCTTCTGCAAATCGGCAAACTTAGAAGACATCAAAAAACACAACTTCGTCTTAACTCCCGGTAGGTATGTTGGCATTCCTGACGAGGAAGACAACGGCATACCTTTCGACGAGAAAATGCATACCCTTACATCCGAGCTCAAACAGCAAATGGAAGAATCTAATAAACTTGATGAAGAGATAAAAAAACAGCTTGCTAAAGTTGGTTTTGAAATATGAATAATGAATACAATGTTTTATGGTCACAAATCGTGACCTTAGAAAATGAATCAAACTTAAGGTTCCAAAATGGCACCTTTGACGATGAGAAAAACGAACTGGTCACAAATTGTGACCACCAATAAAAAAATGAAATTAAGAAAAAGTAAATTTTATCTATCACAATATGTGATACCTTCCGCTATGTTCAAGAGTAAAACAGCTTGCTAAAGTTGGTTTTGAAATATGAAAGATGAATACAATGTTTTAAGGTCGCAAATTGTGACCTTAGAAAGTGAATCAAACTGGAAGTCGCAAATTGCGACCACCAATAAAAAAATGAAATTAAGAAAAAGTCAATTTTACCTATCGCAATATGCGATACCTTCCGCTATTTTCAAGAGTAAAACAACTTACTAAGGTTTTGAGATATGAATAATGAAATCGTAGTTGTAGATAATTTACAAATTCAGAACAAAATATACACTATTCGTGATGTTCAAGTAATGCTGGATAGAGATTTGGCAGTTCTTTATCAAATTGAAACAAGAGCGCTAAAACAAGCTGTAAAACGTAATATTAACAGGTTCCCTCCAGAATTTATGTTTGAGTTGGTGGAAAATGAGATGAACTGCCTGGTATCACAATCTGTGATACCTTCACAAAAATATTTTGGCGGTGCCAAACCCTTTGCTTTCACAGAACAAGGTGTAGCCATGCTTTCTGCTGTTTTAAAAAGCCAAACGGCTGTCCAGATTAGTATTCAAATCATCAATGCTTTTGTAACTATGAGACGTTTTATTGCTACTAATGCAGGCATTTTTCAAAGACTCGATACAGTTGAAAGGAAACAATTAGAATATAAAACAAAATCAGATAAAAAATTTGATCAAATATTCAATGCTATCGAAGAACGCGAAATAACCCCAAAACAAGGCATTTTCTTTGAAGGTCAAATATTCGATGCTTTTAAATTGCTTTCTGATATTATCAGAACCGCAAAAAAATCTATCACGATCATTGATAACTATATCGATGATTCTATTCTTGCACTGCTTACAAAACGAAAGAAAGAAGTTGATGTTAAAATCTTTACGGGAAAGATTACTAAACAGATGAAATTAGATGTGCAAAAATATAATGAACAATACCCCAAAGTAGAATTGTTAGAACTAACAGAAGCACACGATAGATTTATTATTATCGATGAAAAACAGGTTTACCATCTCGGAGCATCTCTCAAAGATCTCGGCAAAAAATGGTTTGCTTTTACAAAGATGAACAATGACGGTATTTTGCTTATTGAATATTTAAAGGGAATAAAGCAATGATTGACGGTTGGAAAGAAATTAGACTGGGGGATGTTGG
Organism: Candidatus Cloacimonadota bacterium; assembly: GCA_030628755.1. Classification (GTDB taxonomy): domain Bacteria; phylum Cloacimonadota; class Cloacimonadia; order Cloacimonadales; family TCS61; genus JACNIV01. Next base: position 5,321 of record DAOVQH010000005.1, read on the forward strand.
TACTGTTATCACTGGAAAAACGCCTAAAACTAATAATGAATTGAATTTTGGTTTTGATTATTTATTTATTACACCAAGAGATTTTAACGGAGAAAAGTATATTACTAAAACAGAAAGAATGGTAAGCACTTCAGGATTATCTTCAATAAAATCAAGCGAATTACAAGAATGTAGTATTTGTATTACTTGCATAGGCTCTAATATGGGTGAAGTTGCAATGATAAAGACAAAAGCAGTTACAAATCAACAGATAAATTCAATCTCAAATATAGATATTAAATTATTTTATCCAGATTATGTATATTATGCTTTGAAGGGATATAAAAAATATTTTAAGAGAATAACAGGTGGTAGTGCTTTACCAATTCTAAATAAAAACTATTTTTCTGATGTCAAAATTTCACTTCCTCCTCTCCCCGAACAAAAATCCATCGCATTCATCTTCTCCTCTCTCGATTCCAAAATCGAAAACCTGCGCCAGCAAAACCAAACCCTCGAAAAGATCGCTCAAACCCTCTTCAAACACTGGTTCGTAGATTTCGAGTACCACAACGAACAAGGCAAACCCTATAAATCCTCCGGTGGAAAATTCATCGATTCCGATCTTGGTCCCATCCCGGAAGGGTGGAGAATTTTTGAATTTAGAGAATTGATAAAATTTATAAAAGGAAAGAAACCAAAAGAAACTTTATTATCAAAAAAGGAAAATTATTTACCTCAAATTTTAATCAACACTTTTGACGGTGGTACAAGTCTGTATGCATTAAATAAAAATGTTGTATTGGCAGATGAGAGCGATTTAATAATGGTTATGGATGGTGCCAGTTCTGGTAGAATAGAATTCGGTTATAATGGTATAATTGGTTCTACATTGTCATTATTGGAAATTGAAAAAAATATCAAATCATTATTGTATTTTTTCTTAAAGAATATGGAAAAAGATATTAAAGAAAATACTACTGGTTCTGCAATTCCTCATACTGATAAAGAACGTGTTTATAATTATACAATAACATTACCTAAATCTGGTCTTTATAATTTTGAAGATATTTTCAATACTTTTAGAAAAAAAATAATTTTCAACAGGAGCCAAATCCAAATCCTCACCAAAACTCGTGATACACTACTTCCCAAGCTCATGAGTGGTGAGATAAGGATTTAATATTAAAGGAGCTTTATATGGATTTTCCAAGAGGGTCTACATGGCGTAAATGGGATTTACATATTCATTCTAAGTTTTCCCATGAACCAAATGCAAAATTGGAAGTTAAGGGAATTTTCGATAATGCCATAACAAATAACATTAAAGTTATATCAATTACTGATCATACAAATGTTGATTCATTAGATGATATTTGGGATATATGGGAAAATGACACAAATATCGATGGCAATAAATACAAAGATTTAATATACTTTTTCCCCGGAATTGAATTGAAAGCAAGTGCTGGTAGAAAAGGTGTTCATTTCTTAGCCATTTTCCCAAGATATATTACTAAAGCACATACTAAGAAAAAAGTTGATAGTGAATACATTCAACAAAATTTTCTTTCTAAAATTGATTGTAGTAAGAGCGACATAGAAGAAGCTGGAGAAGGTGATTATAAGAAAGGTTTATTTAAAAAACCGGTAGATTTAAAAAAAGCTTCTTCGGTTATTCGAGATATTGGTGGTTTAATAATTGTGCATTCAGGTGATAAACACCATAGTATCGAACGAGAAATAAAGCATCCATCTGGTAATGCAGATGTTCAAGAATTACTAAATACTTTAGGTACAGAAAAAGAATCTTTGATGAGAGAATATATTGATATTTGTGAATTACCAAATTGGAACACTAACAGTCAAAAAGAAGCTATATTCTATTATGAAACATTTCATAAACCAAGTGTTGTATTCTCTGACTCTCATGAAACTTATCTATCATCAAATACTTGGATTAAAGCTGATCCTACGATTGAAGGCTTGAAACAACTCCTAGTGGAATCAAAACCTGGTGATCGAATATTTATTGGTTCTACACCTCCTGCTATTGATTTTCTAAATCAAAACAAAACAAAAATTATCGATATTATAGAAATTGCAAAAGAAAAATCCTTATCTTTGCTTATGGAAAAATGGTTTAATTGTTCAATCCCTTTGAATCATGGTTTGGTCGCAATCATTGGTAATAAAGGAAGTGGGAAAAGTGCATTATCTGATACGATTGGATTACTTGGTAATACAAGAAATTATAGAAGTTTTTCTTTTCTTAATTTTGACAAATTCCGATCCCATAAGAATAATAAAGCTAAATATTTTAAAGCAAAATTAATTTGGCAAAGTGGAGACCCTTATGAACAATCATTAGATCACGATATTGATGAAAATGATGTAGAAACAATTCATTATATTCCACAGGATTTTTTAGAAAAAACATGTGATACAACATTAAATGATTTAGATTACTCTTTTCAAAATGAATTAGAACATGCTATCTTTTCTCATGTTAAGCTATCAGATCGTGCTGGTAAATCATCTTTTGCAGAGTTAATTAATTATAAAACACTTGGCACATTAAATTCTATAGAATCACTTAAATCAGATTTGGCAAAAATCAATTCTGAAATCATTAAAATGGAAATCGATCTTTTACCTGAGAATAAAAAGAAGTTAGAAAATCATTTTAAAGAAAAAGAGAAAGAATTAAAATCCCACGAAAGTTCTAAACCAATCGAAATTAAAGAACCTACTGCTTCCTCCGATAATTCTAAAACTGTAAGAATTATGTCTAATCTATCAAAATGTAAAAAAATATTAAAGTCTTATGAAGATCAACAAGCATATTTAGAGAACATAATTGCCCAAATTTCTCTAACCGAAACCAATCTTAAAAATGCCATTGTATTTATAAATACATTTAAAGGTCAATATGAAGTATTGATTTCAAATTTATCTAAATTGATTGAATCTACAGATTTAAACATTAAAGATATCATATCATTAGAGCTTAATACTGACCTTATAAAATTAAAACTTAATGAATTAAGTGTTAAAAAGAAATCTTTCGTAGATCATGGTAAATTAATTTCTACAAAGATCTCTCGAACTGAGAAAATGATTGAGACCAGAAAAATGAAATTAGATGAACCCCAAAAAGAATATCAAACTTATTTATCAAATCTAAAAAAATGGGATGAAGTAAAAAAGGATATTCACGGTACAATATATACTGCGGATACATATGAATATTATAAAAATGAGCTCAAATTACTTAAAGGTATTCCAAATAAATTATATTCAAAAAGAAGTGACCGTCTAAAGAAATCAATTGAAATATATTCTGCATTAAAAGAAATAGTTGAGCAATACAAATCAATTTATAAACCTGTTATTGATTTTATTGATAATCATGAGTTAATATCATCTGATATAAATTTGCATATATCAGTCGGGATTAAAGAGAGTGGATTTTCTGACAAATTTTTTGAAATCATTTCACAACATCCGGTAAGTAACTTTCAAGGAATTGATAAAGGTTCAGAAAATCTTAATAGGTTCTTAAAGTCTTGCGATTTTGATTCCTCTGAAGGTGTGAAAGATTTTCTAAATAATCTAGTTAGCATGCTTGAAGAACAAGATAATGATAAAAAAGGTATCAACAGATTAATAAAAAAAGGTAAGTCATTAATTGATTTATATGATTTTATCTTTTCTCTAGATTATCTTAAACCTGAGCATAGATTAACAAAAGGAGAAAAAGAACTGTCTCAGTTATCACCTGGTGAGAGAGGAGAGTTATTGTTATTGTTTTATCTATTGATTGATAATAGTACTTGTCCATTAGTTTTAGATCAGCCTGAAGAAAACTTAGATAATCAATCAATATTTAAAACTTTAGTCAAATGTATACGTGAAGCCAAAACGAAACGTCAAGTTATCATAGTCACACATAATCCTAATCTAGCTGTTGTAAGTGATGCTGAGCAGGTAATATATTCTGAGCACGATAAGTATGGTGATAAATCTGTTCGATATGTTACTGGTTCAATCGAAAATCCTATTATCAATAAACATATCGTTGATGTGCTTGAAGGAACCAGACCTGCTTTTGATATTCGTGATCAAAAATATCAGGAATAAAATTAATTATTATGACTGAATCCAAAATTTAAAAAATTTCACAATCGAGGTGATGGAGAAACAGGCAATTCTTCTATCCGATTTTTCATCTACTGTTAGGCATTCAGTAAGTAATAAATCCAGAAAAACATACTACTTTTTCTGGGAAAAAATATTAGGAGAAATCGCATGAAGCTTTATGAGGAAGTACTTTACTTCATAGCAGGTCATCGTAGGGGTTGGGCGTTCTCATCAAGTGATTTGATGAAGAAATTCACCCGTCAGGAAGCCGACAGCACCTTGTCTGATTTGGTAGAAAGTTAAGAGATGAAGAAAATCACCGAGTCAGTTATAGAAGATTTCACAATCGAGCTTTTAAAAGATCATGGTTTCGATTACCTTTTCGGTCCGGATATTTCCCCAGCAAGACTGGAGTTCGTAGCGAAGCAAAGCGAAGAAACGGACTTCAGAATTGCATCAGTGTAAAAAATGAGTTGCTTTTCCAGAAAAACATACTACTTTTTCTGGGAAAAAATATTAGGAGAAATCGTATGAAGCTTTATGAGGGAGTACTTTACTTCATAGCGGGTCATCGTAGGGGTTGGGCGTTCTCATCAAGTGATTTGATGAAGAAATTCACCCGTCAGGAAGCCGACAGCACCTTGTCTGATTTAGCAGAAAAAGGTAAAATTAGAAGAGTATATAGAGGCATATACGACTATCCCGGATATAGTGATTTTTTGCAACAAGAACTAAGTCCGGATATTGATCAGGTAGCCAGAGCAATTGCCAGGAAGTTTAATTGGCGAATAGAGATTTCGGGAGATAGTGCATTGAACATATTGGGTTTATCAACTCAAATAGAAGGGAAGCATGTCTATTTAAGCGATGGGCCAAATAGAAGTTATGACATACTTGGCACAACTTTACAGTTCAAAAAATCAATCTTAAAAAACATAGGATTTAAGCATAAAGAAAGTTCGCTTATTGTTCAGGCATTAAAAGCTCTGGGCAAAGATCGTATAACAACCGATGTAATAAGTAAGATAAGAAAGCACATTAACCCAAATATGTATAATAAAATAATGAAAGACACGCAATCCTCAACAGTATGGATTTATGAAACTATTAAACAGATTTGTCAGGAGAACGGATGGACATCATAGCAAACCTATCAGATAAAGAGAGAATAGAACTTTTTAAAGAAACTGCAAGTAAAATGCATACAACCAATGCCATTGTGGAAAAGGATTTTTGGGTTGTATGGACACTTGATAAAATTTTTTTGGATGAAAGACTCAATAAAATTTTGATGTTTAAAGGTGGAACAAGTCTTTCCAAAGTATTTGGCCTAATCAAAAGATTTTCTGAAGATATAGACCTGATACTTGATTGGCATTTGCTGACAGATGAAAACCCATACGATGAGCGTTCTAAAAATCAACAAAATAAATTCAATGTTCAACTAAATGAAAAATCAAAATTGTATATAAAAGATGAGTTATTGCCTATAGTGTCTGATATTCTCCAACCACACTGCAAATGTAAAATAGATGAAGAAGATGGTTTTTCTATCAATATAGAGTATCCTGCTATTTTCAAAGATTCAGAATTATTACCCCAAATACTATTGGAAATAGGACCTTTAGCATTATGGTTGCCATCAGAAAGCTTTGAGATAAGTCCATTTGCTGCCCAAGAATTCCCTCAAAAATTTAAGAAGCCAACCTGCAAAGTCAATGCAATCCTTGCAAAAAGAACCTTTTGGGAAAAAGCGACAATCTTACATCAAGAAGCGAATAGAGCGGAAAATAAGAGAATACCTTTACGACATTCGAGACATTATTACGATTTAGCAATGATGGCAGAATCAAGTGTAAAAGATGAAGCCCTATCCGATTTAGAACTATTAACCGATGTTGTTGAATTTAAACAAAGATTTTACACCAGTGCTTGGGCAAAGTATGAAGATGCAAAAGTTGGGACACTCAAACTACTGCCTCCGGAATTCAGGTATAAAGAACTAAAAGAAGATTATAAATCTATGCAGAATATGATTTTTGGTGAAAGTATCGATTTTGATAAAATCATTGCTATATTACAAGAGTTGGAAGATGAAATTAATGCTTTGTTAGAAAGTTAAGATATGAAGAAAATCACCGAGTCAGTTATAGAAGATTTCACAATCGAGCTTTTAAAAGATCAGGGTTTTTCTTACCTTTTCGGTCCTGATATTTCCCCGGATGGTTCTCACCCGGAAAGAAATTCCTATTCAGATGTTATTTTAATTGGCAGGCTCACTCATTCCATCGATACCCTAAATCCTTCCATTCCTGCCGATGCCAAAACACAAGCTATACGAGAACTTAACAATATTCATTCACCTGATATCATCTACAACAATGAAAAATTCCATAACTTCCTGGTAAATGGCATCGATATCGAATATCAGAAAGACGGCATTATGCGTGGTGATAAAGTATGGTTGATAGATTTCGATAATCCATTAAATAATGAATTTCTGGTAGTTAATCAATTTACAGTCATCGAAAACAATATAAATAAACGCCCGGATATTATCCTTTTTGTAAACGGCTTACCTCTTGTAGTTATCGAGCTTAAAAATCCTGCTGATGAAAAGGCAACCATCAAAACAGCATTCAAACAGATAGAAACCTACAAAGCAATGATCCCCGGTCTTTTCACTTTCAATGCTTTCAATATCATTTCCGATGGATTAGAGGCTCGTGCCGGTTCCCTTTCTGCCGGCTATCAAAGATTCTCTCCCTGGAAAAGCAAAGATGGAACTATTGAAGCTTCTTCTATCATAAGTCAAATGGAGATACTCATTGCCGGCTTATTAAATAAACATACCCTGCTTGATATTATCAGGCATTTCACTGTTTTCGAAAAAACCAGAGATATAGATAATACAACCGGTCAGATCACAATTACTCCCATCAAGAAGGTTGCAGCCTATCATCAATATTACGCCATTAATAAAGCCGTCGATTTCACACTTATTGCGGCTGGTAAGCAAGGCTCCCAAAAAGGCGGGGTTATCTGGCACACTCAAGGTAGCGGTAAATCTCTTTCCATGGTTTTTTATGCCGGAAAGCTCGTTCTTGCTCTTAATAATCCAACAATTGTTGTTATCACAGATAGGAATGATCTCGATGAACAGCTTTTTGATACTTTTTCAAATTGCAAACAGCTTTTACGTCAGGTTCCGGTTAAAGCTTCAAACAGATTAGACCTTCGTAAGAAATTGAAGCGTTCTTCCGGTGGTGTTGTTTTTACCACAATTCAGAAATTCTCTCCCGAAGATGAAGAAGCAATCTATCCGCTTCTTTCAGATCGTAAAAACATTGTTGTAATAGCTGATGAAGCTCATCGCAGCCAGTATGGTTTTCGTGCCAGAGAGATCGATGTAAAAGATAAAAATGGAAATATTATTGGTAAGAAAACAGCTTATGGTTTCGCTAAATATATCCGTGATGCTCTGCCAAATGCCACTTTTATTGGTTTTTCCGGTACTCCTATAGAATTAACCGATAGAAACACCTCTGCAGTTTTCGGCAATTATATCGATATTTATGATATTCATCAGGCAGAAGAAGATGATTTCACAGTCAAAATATATTATGAAAGCAGATTAGCAACGGTAGATTTACCGGAAGAAGGCCGTGAGCTTATCAAAGAATTAGACAGGGAACTCGAAGCAGAAGATTTAACCCTCACTCAGCAGGCAAAAGCCAAATGGACTAAACTCGAAGCTATTGTTGGTTCCGATGCTCGAATTCGCAATGTCGTTACAGATATGTTAGATCACTATCAGGAACGTCAGAATGTTTTTGCCGGTAAAGCCATGTTTGTCACAGCCAGCAGACGCATTGCAGATAAAATATTCGAAGAAATAATTCGCCTTCATCCATCCTGGCATGTTCCGGATTTAAAGAAAGGAAAGATCAAAGTTGTAATGACTGCTGCATCTTCCGAAGGTCCGGAGATCGCACGTCATCACATGTCCAAAGATCAACGCCGCCAAATTGCTACTCGTTTCAAAGACCCGGATGATGAATTAAAAATCGTTATTGTCTGCGATATGTGGCTCACCGGTTTCGATGTTCCCTGCCTGCACACCATGTATATAGACAAACCCATGAAAGGTCATACATTAATGCAGGCTATCGCTCGTGTAAATCGTGTCTATCTCGATAAACCCGGTGGTCTCATTGTAGATTATATCGGTTTTGCTTCCGATCTCAAAAAAGCCATGGCAATTTACGCTCAAAGTGGTGGGAAAGATTCTCCTGTAAATATGCAGCAGCAGGCTGTCGATCTTATGTTAGAAAAGTTGGAAGTAGTTCAGCAATTCTATCAGGGTTTCAATTATAAGAGATACTTCAATGCCGATATTTCCGAGAAACTTTCAATAATTTTGCAGGCAGAAGAACACATCCTTTCTTTGGAAGATGGGAAATCACGCTACATCAATGAAACCACCATCCTATCAAAAGTTTTTGCATTATCAATTCCACATCCTGCAGCTATAGCCATCAAAGAAGAAGTTTCTTTTTTTCAAGCTGTCAAATCTCGTCTCGTCAAGTTTGAATATACTGGCAGAGGAAGAACAAGCGAAGAAATCGAAACTGCCATCCGTCAGGTTATAGACCAGGCTATTGTTTCAGATAAAGTTATCGATATTTTCCAAGCAGCAGGTTTGGAAAAGCCGGAACTTTCCATTTTATCAGATGAATTTCTGGAAGAAGTCCGGGGTATGAAGCGCAAGAATCTTGCCTTTGAACTCCTCAAAAAACTTCTCAATGAAGAAATCCATTCACGCCTTAAAAAGAATGTTATCCAGAGCAAGAAGCTCATGGAAATGTTAGATCAAGCCATTAGAAAATACAAAAATAATCTTCTTACAGCTTCAGAAGTTATCGATGAACTGATCAAACTTGCCAAACAGATTAAAAATGAAGATTCCAGAGGTGAGGATTTAGGTTTGTCTTTCGAAGAATTAGCCTTTTACGATGCTCTGGCTAATAATGAAAGTGCCAAAGAACTTATGGGCGATGAAAAATTAAAAGAACTTGCCATTGTCCTTGTAGATCGCATTCGTAAAAATGCTTCTATAGATTGGAATTTGAAAGAAAGTGTCAGAGCTAAGTTGAAAGTTATGGTTAAACGTTTACTTCGCAAATATGGTTATCCACCCGATAAACAAGCAATCGCCACAGAAACGGTTCTGCAGCAAGCAAACCTATTTACCGAAGAGTGGCTACAAGTAGCAAATTAATTAAATGATTTTATCTTTAAATGTAAAAGTAAGAAATAATTCAGAGATATTGTCTTTAAGTTCGAATGAATCTATTAGAAAAAAGATATTTTTTCTCTTTTATTATTAGAAAAATTACAACCCTATATTAAAAAAAAAGTAGAATAATTAATAATGTATTAGTATGTTTCATTTTTCCTTAATTAAGTCTTATTTAATTATTTCCCAAACTGTTCCCTCTGGCGTATCTTTTAATTGAATACCAATTTTTTTTAGATCTTCCCGTATAGCATCTGCCATTTTCCAGTTCTTATCTTTTTTGAATTGTGATCTGTACCTGATCAGCAGGAGGATAAGCTCTTCTGAAACATCATCCAGACTTGATTTCAGTTTTTCTTCTAAATTGGAAAAAAATCCTAGGACTTTTCCTAATTCGTTAAGAAGATGAGCATATTTTAAATCATTTGTACTGCGAAGTACCTTGGCAATTTCAAAAAGAACTGCGATTGCTTTTGCTGTATTAAAATCATCATCCATTGCTTCGTTGAATTGCTTTTTGAGTTTTATTTGAGCATCAGTATATTCAGGATTTTCATTCATTGAAGGCAGATATTTAACATCCTTCAAAACACTGTAAAAATTTTTCAAAGCCTGAACAGATTCTTTGAGTATATCTTCATTAAAATCTATTGGGCTACGATAATGTTTGGAAAGAAAGAAGAATCTAATTGCTTCTGTGTCATATTTTTTTAGAACATCCCTGGTTAAAAAGAAATTATCCAGACTTTTTGACATTTTCTCACCCGAGATATTTAAAAATCCACCGTGCATCCAAAAATGCGCCAGAGGTTTATTGGAAATTGCTTCTGCCTGAGCAATCTCATTTTCATGATGTGGGAAGATAAGGTCAACTGCACCAGCATGAATATCAAAAGTTTCTCCCAGCAACTTTTTGCTCATGACTACGCATTCTGTGTGCCAGCCGGGACGTCCCTTTCCCCAGGGGCTTTTCCAGTTCGGTTCGTCTGGTTTGGCTTTTTTCCAGAGAGTAAAATCTGCTGGATTTCTTTTATTCAAATTTTCTTCAACACGAGCGCCAGCTTTCAAGTCCTCCATTTTTTTCCCGGAAAGTTTTCCATAATCCTTAAATTTTTCAACAGAAAAATACACATCACCATTTTTTTCGTAAGCAAATCCTTTGTTTTCGAGATCTTGTATCAAAGCTATCATTTCATCGATATATTCAGTTGCTTTTGATTGATGAGTTGGCTTCTGTATTTCAAGGGCTTGAATATCTTCATAATAGGCTTCAGTATATTTTTTTGCAATCTCAGAGACAGGTATATTCTCTTTAATTGACTGCTCTATTAATCTATCATCGATATCTGTAATATTTTTAACGTAAATTACTTCGAAACCCCGAAATTCAAAGTACCTCCTGACTACATCGAAGAACAAAAAAGTGCGAGCATTTCCAATGTGAAAATAATTATAAACAGTAGGTCCGCAGACGTACATTTTTACTTTGCCCTGTTCAATTGGAATAAATTCTTCTTTCTTACGGGTCATTGTGTTATATATTTTCATTTAAACCCCTAAAACTGTAATCTGACTTTCTCCAGAAATCTTTTGTTTCTCAAACTTTGAAGCCCATTTATCGTCAAGTTTTTCATTTTTCGAATGCTCAATAATTATTTTTCCATTGGAGTTAATCAAGTTATTTTCATATATCAATTCGAGTGTCGGATTTATCAAATTTTTATTGTAGGGAGGATCCATAAAAATCATATCAAATTGCCCTGAATTTGTCCTGAGAAATGAACTCACTTTCTTTTGATAAATTCTACATGAATCTCTACATCTAAGTTTTTCTATATTTCTACTGATAGTCTTAATTGCTTTGAATGAAAAATCGACTAATACAACTGATTCTGCTCCCCTGCTCAACGCTTCCAAACCCAGGGAGCCACTCCCGGCAAAGAGATCGAGAACCTTTCTTTTCTTACAGTCATAGATAATCGAAAAAATGGCTTCCTTCAAAAAGTCTGTTGTTGGTCTTACGTTTTTTCCGGGGACAGAATAGAGGTTAGCTTTTTTGAATTTACCTGTAATAATTCTCATTTTTCTTCTCTTTGGCGATAGAAAATTTACTCTCAGGCTATGGTTATTTTAAATTAGAAAATCTGAAAATTTCTTCTGCTGATTGTTTATTTATCTTCAATTTTGTTATCACTTTTCAGCAGTTCAATTGCGTTATGGATATCGGATAGTTTTATTTCATCCAGGGTTCTATCTTCTCCGAGATTTTCTATAAGCACTTCGTTTAAAGCATTTGGGTCCAGCTCTTTTATTTGATTAAGAACTTCCAGCACAGTATAATCAGCTTGGGATTTGAGATCTTCTTCAATATCTTTTACTTTTTCAAGTTCAGGAACTTCTTCGATGGGTTCTTTCTCCTTAATTTCCAGCTCAGTGAGTTCTGGTTCTTCTTTTTCTGAAGCCTTGTGCTGGATCATTTCTTCCGGATAGGTTTCTTCGTCGTTATGCTGGTTTTTTGATTCTTTAAAGTTTTTATATTGTTCATGAGGTAAAATTTTGAATTTTTTCTTATCTTCAGTTGTAAAAATTTTATCGATAGTATGACTGTATTCTAAAGTGTTATCAGCGAAAATTTTCTCTTTGAGCTCATTGATTTTGTTTTGCAATTCGTCGGATGGTTTTGTTTTCATTAGTTTCTGATATATAACAAGAGCGTCTAAAAATTGGTTTTGATTTTCGTAAAGCTTAGCTAAAGTAAGTGTAGGAGATGCTTTGTCTGCCATAATTACTCTCCTAAGGTAATTTGTTCTTTAAATTTTTCAAGGGTTTTTGGACCGATACCTTTAACCTGTAACAGGTCATTGATAGTTTTAAATTTTCCTAATTCTTTTCTTAATTCAATTATCCTGGCAGCTTTTGAAGGACCAATCCCCGGAAGCTCGGTCAGTTCTTCCAAACCTGCTTTGTTAATGTTGATTTTTTCAAGGTGAATTACAGCTGATTCTGTTTCTGGTTCGCTAATTTCCTCAATATCATCAGTAGCTTCGATTTCATAGAAATATTTCTCAATTCTTGAATATATACCTTCTCCTATACCCTTTACGTTCATCAGGTCTTCTTTGGAATAAAATCCAATTCTCTCCTGATATGAAATAATATCCGCAGCTCGTTTTTTACCTATTCCGGATATAGTCACAAGTTCATTTTTGGTAGCTGTTCTTAAGTCGTATTTAATCTCATAATCCTTTTGGAAATTCAAGCTATCAGCAGGTGTGGAATTATCTTCAGCAACCAGTCCCGAATACTTAATGACTAATCCTAAAAAAGCAAAAAATACGATAAATAAAAGTATTTTCTGCTCATTTTCAGTAAGATAGTTTTTTAGTAATTTCCTCATTTTTCTTTGTAAATAATATTTAAAAGAGTTTGCCCAACAATATATAACGAACGAGGAGAACATTTATCAGGGGTGTCTTCCAGTGTATGCCAAAAAGGGTATTCGAAATCGATAATATCAATGGCATTAAATCCATGAATAATTAAGGGGTAATGATCATCATAAATTTTGTTGGTAATTCTGGATTTGAATTCATTGAAACCCAGGTCTTTAGCTGTATCCCAGACTTCGTTTACTAAATTTGGAGAGTTATGGTAAGAAAAATATTCCATATCAATTTCCAGGTCAATGTCTCCTATCATATCAACTATGATCGCTTTTTCCGGTTTTACTTCTGTGAAATTTTCAGCGAAATAACTGGAACCCAGACACCAGCTTTCATTTTTCCCGTATTCTCCCATATCTTCAAGGTCGAAAAATACCAGATCGATACCAAATTGTGAAGGTTGTTTTTGTGAAATTATCGATGCAAGTTCCAATAATACAGCCACCCCGGAAGCAGCATCATTTGCTCCAATTATTGGAGTGTCATGTAATTCTATATCTTTTTCTTTATCTGCCCAGGGTCGAGTGTCGTAATGTGCTCCGAGCAAGATTCTTCTACTCATCCGGGGATAAAAGCTGGCGATTATATTAACACCATCGTACTCATTCTCATTAATCACAGATGTAAATTTTTGGATTTTTATCTCAGCACCATATTTTTTTAGCTCTCCAGTTATGTAATTCCTGCAGAGTTCAATTTCATCTGAACCAGGAGGGCGTGGACCCAGATCACATTGAGCTTGTAGGAAGGTGAATGCTTCTTCTCCATCAAATTCAGGGATAGAACTTGAACAGGAGAATAACAAAATGGTAATTATCATAAGCAGTATATATTTGGACATCGAGCCTTCCTAAATTTTTTGCTTAATACAAAAAAAATGTTCTGAATTTTTTGTCAATGTTTTGGAAATAATATTAAAATGGCCGAGAGGGCAGGAATCGAACCTGCCGTAGACAGTTTTAGCTGCCTATTACCGGTTTTGAAGACCGGTTGAAACACCAGTTCCATCCTCTCTGAAGAAACCAACAAATGCATTTGAATTTATATGAACCCCGTTAGATATTATTGCTCTATTTGTCAAATACTTGTTATCTACTGGGGTTTTATCTAACGGGGTAAAGCTATTTTTCTTGTAATTTAATCTATCATTTCTTGACTAAAAAAGCAAAATAAAAAATAAATAATACATAAAAATTATAAAGAAGGAAAAATGGATAAAAAACACCTTATCCTGGGAACTGCAGGACATGTTGACCACGGTAAAACTGCCTTAATAAAAGCGTTAACCGGATTTGATTGTGATACTCATAAACAGGAAAAGCAACGTGGAATTACCATGAATCTCGGATTTACACATCTCGACCTTCCGGATGGAGATAGCATAGGAATTATCGATGTACCCGGGCATGTCGACTTTATAAAGACTATGGTTGCTGGTGCTTGTGGTATTGATTTTGTCCTGCTTGTTATCTCTGCTGATGAAGGAATTATGCCACAAACTGAAGAACATCTGGAAATAATGAAAACTCTTGGAATTCAATATGGTATAATCGTCCTGACCAAGATCGATCTTGTAGATAAAGATCTGCTTGAACTGGCAACTGAAGAAGTAAGAAATTTTGTGAAAGATTCATTCCTGGAAGATGCACCCATTGTAAAAGTTTCATCTGAAACTGATCAGGGTCTGGAAGAACTTGTACAGGCAATAACAGATATTGTACCAAAAATTCCCCAGCGCAGTTCTGAAGGAACTTTCAGAATGTATATCGATCGTATCTTTACTCGTGAAGGTTTTGGAACAATTGTAAATGGTTCTGTGCTTTCAGGCTCAATTACGAAAGAAAGTTCAGTATTTTTACTGCCCGGGAAAAAAGTACTCCGAATACGTAAGTTAGAGCATCACGGCAAAGAAGTAAATAAAGTGAGTGCTGGAGATAGAGCCTCATTTAACCTTGCAGGTTTCAAACAAAAAGATTTCCGCAGAGGAATGGTTCTTTCCGATAATCTAATAAAAGAAACCAATCTGGTGGATGTAAAACTCACTATTTTCCAAAAGGATATTACACTCAGCTTATGGAACCAGGTTATCTTTTTGCTGGGAACAAATAGACTGATGGTTCGCGTTCATCTCCTGGATAAAGATGTACTGGAAAGCGGGAAAAGCTGCCTTGCCCAGATATACCTTCCCAAACCGATCATTGCGCAATATGAAGATAAATTCATAATCAGGAACTCTTCCGGAAATTTAACTCTGGGTGGTGGGCATATCATTGATCCTTATCCTCTTCATCACCGTCGTCGTCGAGATGCTCAGATTGAAATTGTTAAAAAAACCTCTTCTGGTGAATTACATGAACTCGTAGCAGCAGAAATAAGAAAATTAGCATTACCTGTGACTCATGAGGAAATAGCAAATC
>DAOVQH010000091.1 GCA_030628755.1 Candidatus Cloacimonadota bacterium
GGGATGGAAAAGACTACAATGGTAACCAAGTCGGTTCAGGAATCTATTTCTATAAACTGAAATCCGATAATTTCGAAAAGACAAGAAAGATGATCCTGATGAAATAAGCTCATGCATTTCACAGGATAAATATTAATCAAATAAACTGGAGGAGATCATGAAAAGGTTTATTATTTTATATATATTCATAACTTTTTATAGTTTTTTAAATGCGGATACTATCATTGTTTCCGGTGATGTCTCCGGTATCTGGAGTGCAGATACTGTGAATGTTATTGGAGATCTAACAATTCCTGATGGAGAAGCTTTAACAATTGATCCGGGAACTTATATTGAATTTCAGGGACATTATAAATTTAATGTTCAAGGTCAAATTTTGGCTGTAGGAAATGAACAAGATAATATTTATTTTACAGCGATCAATCATGACGAAGGATGGCATGGAATCCGGTTTGACAATACTCCTGCAACTAATGATTCTTCAAAAATTTTTTATTGCCATTTTGAATATGGGAAAGCAACAGGAGAAGAACCGGAAGATAAATTAGGTGGAGCTTTATATTTGAATAGCTTCAGCAAAGTTCATATTGCATATTCAACTTTTTATAATAACTTTGCTGGTGCGGGTGCAGGAATTTATTGTTGTTATAATTCTTCCCCTCTGATTGAATTTAACGATATTTCATATAATACTGCCGGTGATGAAAATCCAGGTGGTGGTTGGGGTTGTGGAATTTCAATGTATTATTCTTCGTCTCCAGTTATTAGAAATAACAGAATCTGTAATAATTTCGCATACGGAGCTGTTGGAATTAGCTGTATATTCAATTCATCTCCAATAATTATTAACAATATAATATCTAATAACTATGGAATTGATACTGGTGGAATTTTAATAAATGGTTCAAATCCCATAATCGTAAATAACCTGATATCTGAAAATCAAGTCGAATATATGTGTGGCGGAATTAGTTGTGTCAATTCTTCAGCCTTAATTGCGAACAATACAATTTCGAATAATGAATCAATATATGGAGGTGGTTTAGCACTTGGTGATTCTAATATAACCTTAATTAATAATAATATTTGGGGAAATATTGCTGCAGTTGGAAGCCAAATTTATTTACCGAATTTGAATACAAATCCAAATTTCTATTATTGCAATATTCAAGGTGGTATCAATGCATTTGGTGGTGAAGGAGCTGCTGGTTTTAATGGAGATTATGAGAATTGCATCGATTCAGACCCTCTATTTTGGGCAACAGGAGAATTTCCTTATTCTTTATTAGATGATTCTTCGTGTGTTAATACTGGAACACCGGATACAACAGGTTTGAATTTACCTGAATTTGATTTAGCTGAAAATTTAAGAATTTTTGGTGGAAGAATTGATATGGGTGCTTATGAAAATCAAAATGTTGTTGTAAGTACAGATGTGAATTTAATCCCTCTTATTACAAAACTTAACCAGAATTACCCCAACCCCTTCAATCCTTCTACCACGATCTCGTTTGAATTAAACACCGAAATCACCGAAATCACCGAAATTGTTGTTTTAAATTTGAAAGGACAAAAAGTGAAAACACTTGTTAATGAAATACTACCAGCAGGAGAGCATTCGGTAATCTGGAACGGCAGAGATTCCAATGGTAATCGAGTCAGCTCTGGAATATATTTCTACAAATTGAATGCCGGTAAGTTTGTCAGAACTAAAAAAATGATCTTGCTCAAGTAGTCTTTTACACCCTCCGTCCCGAATGCTTTCGGGACTACGGAGGACGGGCATTTCGCCCCGATGGATTTCATAAAGAAATCGGGGCAGTTTTATATTTTCCCAGCAACAACCTTTTTCAGTATTTCTTCAAGCTTTTCCACACCTTTCTGCCAGGAGTATAAATCTTCCATTAATTTTCTGCCGTTAGTTGAAAGTTTCTGATATAACTTATCATCAGTAAGAACCTGGCAAACTTTTTCAGCAAAGTCTTCCGATTTATCTGCTAATAAAAAATGTTCTCCATCTTTCCCATGAATACCTTCCGCACCCAAAGCCGTGGAAACCAGAGGTAATCCACAAGCCATTGCTTCCAGGGCTTTTCCACGGAATCCTCCCCCCAATCGAACAGGAACTATGGAGATTCTCGACAGATCAAAATAGGGTTTTACACTTTCTACAAAACCAGTAACAATTACTTTATCTTTTTCTGCAAAGTTTTTAATTTCTTGAGTAGGATTCTTACCAACAATATAGAGTTTTGCATCCGGTATTTTTTCCCTTATTAATGGGAAGATGTCTTTATAAAAATAAATAATTCCGTCAGCGTTTGGAAGATGTCCAAAATTTCCCAGAAACATCATAGAATTTTTCTCAGGTTTTCGCTCTTCAAGATTGAAATAATCTACATTCACACCATGAGGTACGACTTTGATATTTAATTTCGGATTATATCGCAGTAATTCTTCCTTTCCCTCTTGAGTAAGAGTCAGCATAAGGTTTGCAGATTCATACATTTTGAATTCGTAACCTTTCAACTTGATATAATACAGGAATGCCCTGATTCCTTCCCAGCAAAATCCTTTTGCTTTCCAGAGTTTGTAACGGGCAATTGTATAACATTCATGAACGGACATCACTTTTTTTGTTTCAGCAGGAATACCTTTGTTATTATAAATGTACTGTGCCATCATTGTGTATTCTGAAATGATGAAGTCATAACGCTCTTCTTTAGCCATTTCAGCAACTTTATCCAGATAAGCTTTTGAGTATGTCAAAAGAAAGTAATTAGGTGTTCTTATGAATATAAAATCAAAAATATTTCTTAGAATTCCTCTTCGTTTTGGAAATGGTAGAAGTTCTATTCTTTTGCAAAAACGTTCTAAACTCGGTAAGAATTGTTTTTGTTCTTCTCTTATAAATGACAGTAAATGTACTTCATGGTTTTGTGATAGATATTTTATTCTATTATAGATAATTATCGGACCACCAATAATTCTGGAATGAGGAAATTCCTTCGGTAAAAATAGAATCTTCATTCTTTATCCTCCATATTAGATAATAGTCTACTCCCGATAATTTTTTCTGATGTCAAGTCAAATATCATTAAGTTATTTTCATTTGACATTAAATCTTTTCAAACTAATTTGTCTTATGTAGTTCATTATATAAACATATGGGGGTGATCTGGTTTCGACAGGGATGAAGGGGATTGCTGATGCATGCCGAGGAGATTACCTGCTCGTTAAACATGGTGATAACTAAATCTAAACGCAAATTATAACTTTGCATTAGCTGCATAAATTCAGCTACGTTCCTGTTTGTTTCGCTGTTAGAGCATTCAGATGAACGACATAAATAACAGCTTTAGATGGTAGATACCTATAATATCATCCGAAAACTTTTAGGTTGGCTTGACTGTCTGGTTTGACTGTTTTTCCTTCATGATAGCGAGACTTAAAAACAGCTAAGCATGTAGATTCGGCTTTTGCCTTATTTCTGGACGCGGGTTCGATTCCCGCCACCTCCACCTGTCTTCGCTTGGAGCGGAGTGGAAAGCGAAGACTGTCACGCCGTAATAGCTTAAGCTATGAAGGCGGACAAAACAATAATGATATTAACCCGCTCCAAGACTACGACTCGGCAGGCCAGTTATGTATAATTTTCATTTTGTCTATATTTTAGAATCTATATTAAATCCCGGAAATTACTACACTGGGAATACTTCAGATATAACCAAACGATTGAGCAAGCACAACGAAGGTGGCTGTCCTCATACAGCAAAATTCCGACCATGGCACATTAAGAATTACTTCGCTTTTAATTCTAAAGAGAAAGCTTTAAAATTTGAGAAATATCTTAAATCGGGATCTGGGAGAGAATTTGCAAGAAGGCACTTTTGAGCAAAGCGAAAGCGATCCGTTTACGTATACTTCACCGTGAGAACAGACTGTCACGGCGTAGTAGCTTTAGCTTCGAAGCCGGACTATATTATAACATACTCGCTCCAAACTACGCCCGGGCAGGCCAGCATGTCTTATGTATATATTTTACAAAGTTTAGCAGATGCAACTAAGCATTACACCGGATTTACAACTGATTTAAAGAAAAGAATTCAGAAACATAACAACGGTTAAGTATCTCATACATCGAAACATAAACCCTGGAAGATAATTTCATATACAGCATTTGAAGATGAAACAAAAGCCCATTCATTCGAGAAGTATCTAAAATCTCATTCAGGATTTGCCTTTACCAGGAAACATTTTTGAGCAAAGCGAAAACGATCCGTTTACGTAAACTTCACCGTGAGAACAGACTGTCACGGCGTAGTAGCTTTAGCTTCGAAGCCGGACTATATTGTAACATATTCGCTCCAAGACTACGACCTGGCAGGTTAAATAAATTAATATATTTTCCTATTTCTTCGAAATCATCTTTTTCAAATTAAGTGCAACCAGATAAACAACACCACTTAAAATAATTATAGAAGCTCCCACTGGCAGATTAGGTTCATAAGAAAGAATCATACCTCCACCTGTAAAAAGCATTCCCAGAATAACTGCTAAAACCATCATTGAAGCTGGAGTACGTGTAAAAAGTCCAGCTATTGCTGCAGGTAGAGTTAAAAGTGCTATTACGAGTATTAAACCAACAATCTGAATTAAAACAACAATCGTTAAAGCTATCAAAATTAACAAAAAGATATAAAGAGCATTTACATTTAATCCACGCAGTCTGGAATATTCTTCATCAAAAGAAATTGAAATAAACTGACGATACAAGACAAAAACCACACTGAGAATTGTAACATTTAAAATAACTAAAATCAGTAAATCCGACTTTGTAACCATTAAGATATTACCAAAAAGATATGTTAAAAGATCAACACTATACCCGGGAGTAAGATACATAAAAATCACTCCCAGAGCCATTCCAATAGCCCAGAGAGCACTGATAACCGTGTCCTCTTGTTGCCCTGCCTTCAGTTTAACTAACCCAATAATTATTGCAGCTAAAATTGCAAAGGCAAATGCTCCGATAAGCGGTTCGATGTTTAAGAAATAAGCAATCCCAACACCACCCAAAACAGCATGTGCTATTCCTCCACTTATAAAAGTAATACGTTTAATCACAACGAAAGTTCCCATCACTCCGCATACAATACTGGCTAAAATCCCGGCAAATAGGGCATTCTGTAAAAATGAATGATGAAGTAATGCATCAAAGAATCCACTCATTTCAATTTCCTATAAATTACATTTATGATGAAGAAACTTCAGAGATCTATTATAAACATCAACTATGGAACCTTCAATTTCATCGATTTTATGTGTACACGAGCAGATATTCAAACAGGTTACTTTATTCACATAAGTTGATACGAAGCCAATATCATGGGAAATTAAGATTATCGTTTTAGTTTCATTCAGTTCTTTTAACATATCGTAGACATCTTTTTCTACATTTGTATCAATGCTGGCTGTCGGTTCATCCAATATCAGTATTTCAGGATCGGTCATTAAAGCACGTGCAATCAGGGTTCGCTGCTTTTGTCCTTCGGAAAGTTCATTTAATTTCTTATCTGCAAGATGTTTTATCTGAAGCTGTTCTAAAATTTGATTGGCTCGTTTTTCAACCTCTTTTGGATACCACGGTAAAATTGAATTTGATTTAAGTTCACTCATCTTCACAACTTCTTTTACTTTAATAGGAAAATTTCGATCGAATGCTCCATACTGAGGAACATAACCGATATTTTTTCTGGCTTTGAAAGGACTTGTTTCCAGAACCTCTATCGTCCCACTTGAGGGTGATAATAATCCCAGAACCAATTTTATAAGTGTTGTTTTACCACCACCGTTTGGTCCTAGAATGGCCATAAAATCCTGTTCTTCTATCTCCAGATTAATATTCTGAAGAGCAGGTTGTACATCATAATAAAATGTAACATCTTTGCAGGTTATAACATTTCTCATGGATATTACAATTCCTTTACCATTACATCTACAATATGTTTAAGGTTGTTCAAATAATCTTCAGCCAGCGGATCAATCTGGATTATTTTTCCATCTATAGCTTCAGCAATTGCTTCTGCTTCGGTAGTACTGAACTGACTTTGCACAAAAATCACTTTGATGTTTTTATTCTTTGCGAAATCAATTATCCTGGAAAGTTCTTTGGCTGTAGGGGTTTTTCCTTCAATTTCGACGGGAATCTGTTTCAACCCAAATTCATCTGCAAAATAACCCCAGGCAGGATGGAATACCAGGAACTCTCTATTTTTTAATTGTTCAAAAGTAGTCTTAATCTCTTCATGAACTTGATCTAAGTCAGCTTTAAACTCTTCCAAATTCTCTCTATAAATAACTTTATTATTTTCATCAAATTCAACTAAAGCATCACAGATAGTTTCAGCTTGTGTTTTAACCAATTCCGGACTGAGCCAGATATGCGGGTCTTTTATTATATAATGCTTTTTATCAAGCTCCATTTTATTATAATTCTTCTGTTCCATTCTTTTTAAAAGTGCATTAAATGAATCCATCTCTCTAAGTTCAATTCCCTGTCGTGTATCTACAATTTTCATTTCAGGATTACTTTCAGCTATTTTCTTTATCCAGGCTTTTTCGAAAGGTACACCTATCTTAAAATAGAGATGAGCATTTTTCAGTTCTACCATTTGTTTCGGAGTAGGTTCAAAAGTTGCTGGATTATGACCGGGCATAACCATTACATTTACCTTGAATTTCTCACCTGCAATTCGTTCAACAAAATATTTCTGCGGAACTATACTAACAAAGATACTTTTTTTCGATTGATTAGGCTGTTGGTTGTTACAACTTAAAAAAAATATTAAGGATAGAATTACTGAAATTATCTTCAATAATTATCTCCTTCTTTTTTTCTTCTCTTCCGCTTCTTTGGCTGCTATTGAATACCGTGCCCAGGGTACTGCTTTCAGTCTCATTTTCGAGATATACTTACCGGTTATTTGACAAATTCCGTAAGTCTTATCATATATCCTTTTCAGAGCCCGATTTATCTTCTGTAATTTGATCTGTTCCTGTTCCAAAAGATAAACTTCTTTCTCCAAGTTGGAAGTATCAGTTCCCAGGTCTGCCTGATGGATGGCAAAGGAAGATAGATCACCAGAACTATTCTTAGAGCCTTTTTTCATTTTCACACTTATTTTTGTAATCAATTTCAGTGTTTTTTCTTTTTCATTTTGAAGTATTTTTTTGTACTTTTCCAATTCCTTTTTATCAAGTGGCTTTACTGACATATTTCACATCCTCGTTTAAAATGCTCTAACTACACTCTTCACACAATCATTTATTCACAGTTGAGAAATTACTATTTTTTAAACATAATTTATTTCCGTTGAATTTAATGTCAAATAATAATATTTTTTAAGATTGAATCTATAAAATTTAACTTGACAGTTAATATAACTGAATAATTTCTTAACCATGTAGTTAACTTAAATCATACAGGAGGTTATTATGTCTTTTGGGAAACAGCTTAAAGAAGTATTGAAAAAGCTCAATCTCACGCAGACAGGACTTTCCAAAGAAATTGGAACTTCAAATGTTGTGATCAATAGATACATTAAGGATAAAACCTTTCCAGATTATAACTTTCTGAATAAATTAGTTGAAAGATATAATATAAATTTAAACTGGCTTCTTACAGGTGAAGGTTCAATTTTCCCAACCAGAAACATTAAACATATCAGAGATAGAGATTACTATTTTCTACCGATAATCGATGGAGTAAGCTGCGGTTCTCCACAGGAAATTGAATCTGCGGAACCTCTGGATCATATCTTAATCGATACAAAATCTATTTCAGGAAATCTTAACGATTACTTTGCTTTTTACGCCATAGGAGACAGCATGGCTCCATATATCTCCAATGGAGATGTTATAATAGTGAAACAGCATGATGACTGGAGTACTGTTGATGATCGGATATGCGTTGTAAGAGTTGATGGAGAGATAACGCTGAAAAAAGTTAAAACCTTCTCCGAGGGAAAAGAAATCCTGCTTTCACCATACAATAAAGATTATCCGCCCATTCTTCTCGATAAAGAAAAAATCAAGAATTCAAGACTTATTGGTATTGCTGTGATGTCAGTAAGAAATCTGTAATTTTCAAGTATTACTCTAATTTCTTTTAATTTTACTCGTTTCATAGCTCCTGCTGTGAAATGTTGTGTTTGTAGCTCCAGCTACGGATAAAATAGTAGTTGCGTCACATAGCAGGA
>DAOVQH010000053.1 GCA_030628755.1 Candidatus Cloacimonadota bacterium
GTACGATGCAAATGAATTTAAAAAAGTTTTTAAAGATGACCTTATTAAAGATTTAAATGTTTTAAAAGAAGTTAAAAAATTATGGAGCAAAGTAAAAAGAGACCCAAAAATTATTAAATTTATTGATGTCCTTAAAACTGACCCGATTCTGAAAAATAAAAAAATAATCATCTTCACAGAATCAAAAGAAACTGCTGAATATTTAAACTCTCAAATTCAAGTTTATTTTCCCAATCAATCATTGTTATATACCGGTCAATCTTCTTCTAAAGTCAGGGAAAAAGTTACCGATAACTTTGATGCAAAAGCAAGATTACCCAAAGATAATTCCCGAATTCTTGTATCAACAGAAGTTTTATCCGAAGGAATAAATCTACATCGTTCAAATATCGTTATAAATTATGATATTCCTTGGAATCCTACCCGTCTTATTCAAAGAGTTGGTCGCATAAATCGTGTTGATACTAAATTTGATATAATTTATTCTTATAACTTTTTCCCCACGATACAATCAAATGACCAGATAAAACTCACTGAAGCTGCTGTTGCAAAAATTGCTGCCTTCATCTCTCTTCTTGGTAATGATGCTCGCTTACTTACAGATGGAGAAGTGATAGAGTCTTATGAATTATTTAATCGCTTAACTTCTAAAAAAACTATAACTGGTGAAGATGAAGAAGAAATTAGTATCCTGGAATATATTAGTGAAATAAAAAATATCAGAGATAAAAATCCGGATTTATTCGCAAAAGTTAAAAGATTGCCTAAAAAAGCAAGATCTTCAAGATGTAATTCAAAAGAATCTGGTTCTTTGCTTACCTATTTCCGAAAAGGAAAACTTCAAAAATTCTTTTTGGCAGATACTAAAGAATCAATAGAACTTGATTTTTTTACTGCTGCTGAATTGTTTAGAGCAGATATAGAAACAAAACTAACTAAACTAAGTAAAAATTATTATTCTTTATTAGATATGAATAAAAATTCATTTGAATTTTCTACAATTGAAGAACCCTTTATTCAAAAAGGTAAAGGTGGTAGAGACAGCACCACGCAGTTCCTGAAAATTATGAGAGCTATGAATGATCACAGGCAATATACTGAAGAACAGGAACTTTATTTAAGAAAAGTTATAAAACAAACCGAAGAAGGTGGTTTACCAAAACAAACAATCAGAGTTGCTTTAAAAGAATTAAAATCTGAAATTAATAATGGGATAAGACCATTAAAATTTCTGGCTGTCTTGCAGAAAAATATCCCGGATGAACTTCTTAAAGAACATATTGCAGAATCATCTGCTCAAATTTCCGGTCCAAGAGAAGTTATCCTATCAGAATTTTTCACAGGAGAATAATTATGGAAACGAAAATTGCGATTTTTAGAGGAAAAAAAGTTAGAAGAACTATTCACAAAAATGAATGGTGGTTTTCTGTTGTAGATATGATTGAAGCTTTGACCGATAGTAAAAAACCACGAGATTACTGGTACAGAATGAAAAAAAGAGAGATGGAAAAAGCAGGAGTTGACTTGTCGACAATTTGTCGACAACTGAAACTTGAATCTGCTGACGGTAAATATTATACAACAGATGTAGTAAATACAGAGAATGCTTTTCGCATAATCCAGTCAATTCCTTCACCCAAAGCAGAACCATTCAAACGCTGGTTGGCACGAGTTGGATATGAAAGAGTACAGGAAATTGAAGACCCGGAATTAGCAACAAAAAGAACTAAAGCTCTTTATAAAGCAAAAGGTTATTCGGAAAATTGGATTGAGAAACGAATGCGTGGAATTGCTATCCGGGAAGAACTTACTGATGAGTGGGAAAAAAGAAAAATTAAAGAACAAAGAGAATATGCAATTCTTACAGCAGAAATTTCTAAAGCTGCTTTTGGACTTACTCCTTCCGAATACAAAAACCTGAAAGGATTAGAACGGGAAAACCTGCGTGACCATATGAACGACCTGGAACTGATTTTCTCAATGCTGGGTGAAGCTGCTACAACAGAAATAACAAAAAACAGAAATGCCAATGAATTTCCCAAATTAAAAAAGGCTGCAAAAGATGGTGGCAGTGTCGCAGGCAAAGCTCGTAAAGACCTGGAGAAGAAGAGCGGTAAAAAAGTCGTCTCAAAACAGAACTATTTAGAATATCCGGAAAATGAAAAATTAATAGAAGAATGAAATCATAGAAACTTGCCAAGTTTTCGGAAACTTGGCAAGTTTTAAAAAAGGCTTAACTATGAACGAATATCAGGCAATAAACCTAATAAAAGAAACTTTCGAAAAACCTTTTAATAAATTACAATTTACAAATTTTATCATAAATCTCTTGAACCTGAAACAAGATGAAATCTTAAACGAACATCCTTACTCAGGAAACTACATTCCTGAAGCTTACAGACAATACATAAACTCACTTTACCGAATAGCAAAATATGAAGATGATTCCGGCAAAAAAATAGATGTCCTGATCGTTCGTTTGGAAAAAGATACTTCTCTCGAACGTGCACGTTCAATGCAGAGGAACTTTATTGCCTGGTATCTGAAAGGTAGCCGTGGAGGCATTCTGAAAGATGCCGCACTCGTTGCTTTTGTCTCTCCTGATAATGATGACTGGAGATTTTCTTTTGTTAAAATTCAGTATCTTTTCAAAGATAACAAAGCAGAAGAAATGTTATCTTCTGCCCTCAGATATTCTTTTCTCGTTGGTAAAAACGAAATAAGTTATACAGCCCAATCCCAACTTATACCTTTTCTTCTTGATGATAAAAATAAACCCACTTTGGAAATGTTGGAACACGCCTTCAGTGTTGAAAAAGTATCTGATAAATTCTTTCAAGATTACAGAGAACTTTATAAAAAAGCAATGAAGGAATTTGAAAATAATAATGTATTTAAAATTATTCTTGAACAAAATAGTAATTTAACCGTAGATTTATTTGTTCGCAAACTTCTGGGTCAGGTTGTATTCCTCTATTTTCTACAGAAAAAAGGATGGCTGGGAATTAAAATTGATGAACCTGGATGGAAAGATGGTAATCGAAAATTCCTAATATGGACTTTTGAAGATTGTAAGAAAAAAAATAAGAATTATTTCGATAGATTCCTGCAACCGCTGTTTTACACAGGATTTAATAAGAAAGAAGAATTGTTTCAATATGATGAATTTCAATTTAAAATTCCTTTCCTGAATGGTGGACTATTTGAAGAATTATTTCATTGGGAATCCACTTTTATAAATCCTGCAAACACACTTTTTTCAAACAATGAAATTCATAAAGATGGAAGTATTGGTACTGGGATCTTAGATATTTTTGACAGGTATAATTTCACAATAGATGAAAACACTGCTTTTGAAAAAGAAATTGCTGTCGATCCGGAAATGCTGGGAAAAGTTTTTGAAAATCTTTTGCCTGAAAACCTGAGAAAAGGGAAAGGAACATATTACACACCACGAGAAATCGTTGCCTATATGACCAAAGAAAGTTTGGTGAATTATCTCACTTCAAAAATTACACCTGTTGATTCCGATAAACTTCCTAAAACTGAAGTGAAAATTAGAAGATTATTTGATTATAAAGACCTGTATATAAACAAGATAAATAAGGAAATAAAAAAACACGGAAAAGAGTTTGAGCAGCAATTTTATGAAATGCTCGATATTGTGGAAAGTGTAAATAAACACCTGCAAGCAATAAAAATTGTTGATCCTGCCTGCGGTTCAGGTGCTTTTCCAATGGGAATTTTATTGGAAATTGTATCTCTTCGGGAATATATTGAAAACGAGTTTCTCGATAATAAAATTTCAAACTACAAACTCAAAAAAGAAACAATACAAAATTCCATTTATGGAGTTGATATCGATCCCGGAGCTGTGGAAATTGCAAAGCTCCGTTTCTGGCTTTCGCTCGTGGTTGATGCAGAAAAACCAGAACCGCTTCCAAACCTTGATTATAAAATTATGCAGGGAAATAGTTTGATAGAGAGCTTTGAGGGAATTGACCTGAGTAGAGTGATGTCTGATAATTATTATGAAATAACTTTAGTTAATTCTCAGATGGATTTTTTAAAAGATAACGCAAATCAGCAAAAATTTGTTTTTTCTGATAAAAGAAAAGAAACGATCATTAGTTTAAAGAATCAATATTATCTGGAAACAGATCCTATTCAGAAAAAAGAAATTCATCAGAAAATTGATAAAATTGTCTTGGAACATATTTATTTTAATTTGGAAACTGAAAAAGACCAACTTCAATTAACTATGGTAGAATTGAAGAATAACTTAAAGAACCGAATTAAAAGACTTCATAATTTTTCACAATTAAAGCAACTATTAAAAACTGATAAAAAGGCAAAACAAATTAGGGAGATAAAAAAAGAAATTTTTGAAATCGATAAAAAGTTTATAAAGTTAAAAGAATTAGAAAAAAGCATTGAAAGACCTTATTTTCTCTGGCATTTGTTTTTCTCTGAAATTTTTGAAAAAGAAAATGAAGGGTTTGATATTGTGATTGCAAATCCACCGTATGGAGCGACTATTGATGAACAAACAGATGTTTTTGCAAGACTATTTCCAAAAACAACTAAGGCATTTAAGGATATTTACAAAATATTTGTTAATAAATCTCTTAGTGATTTAATTAGAGAAAATGGAGTTTTAACTTTTATATTACCTAATACATTTTTACTTCAACCAAGATATAAAGATTTACGACAATTCTTATTAGATTTTAATATCAAAGTTCTTTTAAATTTGGGGGAAAATGTTTTTAAGGCAATAGTTCCTACAGCGATTTTAATTGTACAAAAGTCAAAAAATGAAGAAAATTTAATTAAATTTGGAGATTTATCTAAAAACTCAAAATTTGAAGGTATAAACTTACATTTATTAAATTTTATTTCTATTAACCAACTAATGTATAATGAATCTAATTCAAATATTTTCATATCTTCAATTAGGACAAAACAAACGAATGAAGAATTTCTTGAAGATGTTATCAAATTAAAGGATGCAGGAATAAATTACCAAAGAGTAAAAGTCGGATTAGGTGCAAAAGGAAAATCTGATTTAGGGAAGCGCCTTTTATACTCCGGTAGAAAAGAAAACGAGGAAGACGTAGAATTTTGGAAAGGAGAAGATATTGATGCTTATTACATTAAGAAAAAAACAGATAAATTTGTTAGGTTAAAAATGATTAAAACTTTAAAGTTTAACGAGAGAGTTATTCTTAATAAAGAATATTTTTCTTTAAAACCTAAATTATTATGGAGACAAACTGCACAGTTCCCAATAGCAATGATTGATTTTAATGGTGTTTGGTTTGGAAGAAGTATTCAGGCGGGTATTATAAAGAATAATTGGAAAAAGAAAATTGCATTACGATATATATTAGCATTATTAAATTCATCTTATATTCGAGGTATTTATGTTGAATCTGTAAAAGAACTTGGAAGGGTTTTTCCACAAATAAAATTAGAAAAATTAAGAAAATTACCAATTAAAATCATTTATCCAGAACAGCAAAAACCATTTATACAACTAGTAGATCAAATCCTTTCACTTAAAAAAGCAGGCAAAGACACACAAAAGCTGGAAGATCAAATAGATTTAATGGTTTATAAATTGTATGGTTTAACTTACGATGAGGTGAAGATTGTCGACCCAGAGTTTTGTATGAGTAAGAAAGAATATGAGAAGGAGAAGTATAATGAATAGTAATAACTTCAATGAAATTAATGAGTTATTCAATTTGGGATTAAAAAATCTAAGAAAAAACATTTCTCTATACTTTGAAGCAATTACAAAACAAATCAAAGAATTTATAGAAAAAAATTTAAAAGCTATAGAACCATTTATAAAGTATATAAATGGAATTTATAGAGAACTTCCTGAAAAATTAAAGGTCATAATACAGAATTTAGCATATCGTGGATGGTATATATCAATAGAAATGGACTTACCGGAGATAACTCTCCTTGCTGGATTTATAACAAATAAAAAATATGATGAATTAGATAATTATATGTGTAATATTATTGAATCTAAACTGGACCAAATTGAAAAGGAAATAATTCAGAAATATCCAAACAGGAGAAAAATCATTCAGTCGGCCTTTAATGCTCATAAAAAAGGTGAGTATGAACTATCTGTACCAGTTTTTTTAGCACAAGCGGATGGGATTTGTAATGAGTTGCTTAAAGTGAGTTTATATAAGAAATACACACCAAAAAAGAAAGAAGATCCTAAGCAGAAAATAAGACTTCTCACATCAAAGGAGATTGAGAAATATGTAAGTAATGGCTTCATTATGTCAGCTTTAGTTGAACCATTGAGAAATATCAGTGGATTAAATGTATCAAAGGAATATAAGAACCAATATCCCGTTATTCTTAATCGTCATGAAATTATTCATGGTTTAGACCTTAATTATGGGAATAAGAAAAACAGTTTGAAAACAATTACACTATTGTATTATTTTATTTCAGTAGTTTATAACGCAGTTAAAGTTTATAACAAAAAACAAGCTCAACACAAAGAATTAAAGTAGTAAATCAATGTAATGGTCTATAAATTATACGAACTAACTTATGAGGAAGTGAAGATTGTTGACCATGAAGCAGATAAAGTTCTGGAGTCTTTTAGTTTGAGCAAAGAGGAATACGAACGGATGAGTGTGTCAGATATTTTTGGAGCGCATCAACCGTGTTGATACTAATAAGAAAAGAGGAGTTTATATAAATGAAAAAAGAAATTATTAGAAATCTGACAGCAGATTTTGAATCGTATTCTAACAGAACGGAAAATGAAATCGAATTCTGGTTTGCCAGAGACCTGCAACATTTACTGGGTTATAGCGAATGGCGTAATTTCACAAAAGTAATAAATAAAGCCAAAACATCGTGTGAAACCGCTGAACATCATATTCTTGATCATTTTGTTGAAGTCAACAAAACGATAGATATGCCAAAAGGTGCAACTAAAGATATAACCGATCTTATGCTCACTCGTTTTGCCTGTTATCTGATAGCACAAAATGGTGATCCCAAAAAAGAACAAATAGCTTTTGCTCAAAATTATTTTGCGGTTCAAACTCGAAAATTTGAAATCATCGAACAGCGAATAAAAGATTGGGAACGATTGATTGCCCGTCAAAAACTAACACTTTCAGAAAAAGAACTTTCGCAACTGATCTATGATAGAACATGGGATGAAAGAGATTTTGGAATTATTCGCAGTAGAGGAGATAAAGCTTTGTTTGGTTTTTCTACAAGTGAAATGAAAAGTAAACTGAGTATCAAACCGAATCGTCCATTAGCAGATTTTTTACCAATAATTACAATTAAAGCGAAAGATTTTGCTACGGAAATTACCATTTTTAATGTAAAAGACAAAGATATTAAAACCGGACAACAAATATCCTGGGAACATATCAGAAATAATAAAGGAGTAAGAAAATTATTACTTGAGCGAGGTATAAAACCTGAAGAACTTCCTGCTGAAGAAGATGTTAAGAAATTAGAGCGAAGAGTGAAAACGGAAGATAAGAAGTTTTTAAAAAAACCGGAGATTCTATAAAAAACAAGCAAAGACACCCAAATTCTGGAAAATAAAATAGATATAATGTTTTATAAATTATACTAACTAACTTATGAGGAAGTGAAGGTAATAGACCCGGAAGTGGGTAAAGTTCTGGCTTCTTTGGTATTAATAAAAAATGATTATGAGAACAGAACAATTGAGGAATTATCAAAGCTGGGCTTGACATAACTGAGACTTGTGAAGTTTTATAACTATGTAAGTTTAAAGGAGAATTGTGAAAATGAAAGAAAAAGAAAAGAGAATCAAAGAATTAGATGAAATGCTTCATAACTTCTGTGAAGATTATTTAACTGATGAATTTGAAGAATATACGATGAGATTATCCAAAGTTATTGGAAGAAAACGAAAGATAGATATAACTCGGGGCAAAAAAGAAATCTGGGCAGCATCCATCATCTATGTCATTGCTCGTTTAAACTTTTTATTTGATAAAGAAAATAAAAATCACATTACTCCTACGGTTATCTGTAATTATTTTAATGTAAAAAAATCAACAATTGGTAATAAAGCAACTCAAATCATGAAATTCTGTAATATACATCTTGGAAGTGTTGGCTTTTGTAGTCAGGAAATATCAGATTCTCTAACTTTAATTCGAACTCCCGAAGGAATGTTAATTCCGAAAAAATGGTTTGATAATCGTAAAATTGAATATTTGATAGCTGATGAAAAAGAAGCTAAGGAAATTGAAGAAGTTTTAGAAGAACGAAGAAAAAAAGAACAACAAAGAGCTTTAGAACGAAAAGAAAGACAAGCTGAAATTAATAGAAAAATCGCAGAAGAGAAAAAAAAGAAAGAAGAAAAACATCAATTAACTATTTTTGATAAGTTTTAAATGTTCTTTTTCTGATAAATATAATTTTCAGACAATCTGGTAACTTATAATGATAAAACAAAGCAGGTCTTTTCTTATACATTGGCTGACGGATGATTTAAGAACAGCGACTGATAAGACTACCGAGCATAGTTTATATTATGAAAGCTCGGTCTCCAGCAGACTGGACTTCCCATCCGCCAGTTCGGAGAAAACCGCACTCGCAAATTGGTTATGGAAAAGTTGGAGGAGATGTTTGGAAGAGGTAAAGATGGAAAATAACAATAAAAAAAACTTTACAGATAAATGATGAATTTTGTTTTTGGTTCATTAGCAAGGTTTCTGATTTGTGATTACCTTGCAATAGAACCAAGAGGTAAAAATGAAAAATATCGAAGCATTTTTCAAAAATCATCAGGGTTATGCCAGGATGAAAGACCTGAAAGATCAAGGTTTTCATACTCGAGATATTGCTAAAGCTGTAGAAAATGGTATAATAGAAAAGATTAAGCCCGGTCTTTATAAGCTGATTGATTTTACATGGGATGAACATAGTGGATTCGTTGACATTGCTAAAGCAAAGAAAGGATCTATTATCTGTCTCACTTCTGCTCTATCGTATCATAATCTATCAACCATCAATCCTGGAATAATAACAGTTGCTGTTCCCATGAATACAGACAAATTCCACCTCGATTATCCACCAATAAAAGTTTATTATTTTCCGGAGAGTTTCTATTCTTTTGGAATTGAAGAAAAGAATACAATTTCAGGAAATTTTAAGATATACAATGCAGAAAAGACAATTTGCGACATGTTCCGTTATCGCAACAAGATGGGAGAAGATCTTGCACTTGAAGGACTGAAGAATTACCTGAAACGCAAGGATGCAGATCTTGTCAAACTCCATAATTATGCTATTAAATGTCGGGTGAAGACTATAATGCTTCCCTATCTGAAGGCAATGGTAATAGAATGAAAAAAGAGATAAATAATATCGCAGCATCAGTTAGAGCCAGACTTTCAAGAATAGCTAAAGAAACAAATCGTGATTTTATAGCAATTTTACTTCAATATTTTCAGGAACGATTTCTGTATAGATTATCAATTTCAC
The DNA here is from genome assembly GCA_030628755.1 of Candidatus Cloacimonadota bacterium. Lineage (GTDB taxonomy): Bacteria > Cloacimonadota > Cloacimonadia > Cloacimonadales > TCS61 > JACNIV01. The sequence goes on from DAOVQH010000053.1 coordinate 9,529, forward strand.
CATATAAGCAAAACTTTATTTTAAAAGGAGCTCTTCTTTTTCTAGTTTATAATATGCCGAATTCCAGACCTACTAGAGATATTGATTTTTTAGGGATTAAAACTTCTAACACGGAAAAGAACCTTCTGCAAATAATGAATGAAGTAATTTCTATTAAAGTTGAAGATGGAGTTAGATTCGATCCTGAAAGTCTGGAATCAGAAATAATAAAAGAAGATACTGATTATCGTGGTGTAAGTATTTATTGTCAGGTATATCTTGATAGAGCAAAGATAAGAATTCATTTTGATATTGGGTTTGGTGACGAAATTGTGCCTGAACCTGTTTCTCTGGATTTCCCGGTATTGTTGTCCGATATGCCAAACCCGAGGCTGATTACCTATACTCCCGAATCTGCAATAGCAGAAAAATTGGAAGCAATTACAAAACTGAATTTCTTCACAAGCCGGATGAAAGATTTTTATGATATTTACTATTTAGCGAATAATTATAAATTCAAATCAAATTTACTAAAAAAAGCAATTGAGACAACATTTGAAAACAGAGGTACGGATTTAATTGCTCGTAAAATTTTATATGATAAGAAATTTAAGGCAGATAGTGAAAAACAGCAGCAGTGGATGGCTTTTCTGAATCGTTCCAAAATAAATATAGATCTATCTTTTAGAGAAATCATTGATTTCATAGAAAATTTTATTGAACAGTTATTTTCAGATATTGCAGAGTATACTTAATCACACCCCACAAAAAAGCAGACAAAGACACGGCAGAACTGGAAAATGAGATAGATATAATTGTTTATAAATCGTATAGCTTAACCTGCGATAAGGTGAAGATCGTAGACCCAGACTTTTGGATGAGTGAAGAAGAATATGCGAATTACACACCTCCTCCGATAAATCGGAGACTCCTCTCCTGCCAAAGGCAGACAGGCAAGAGGAGAACAAAAAAATCCCCTCTTGAGAGGTGATAACTTTAGTTATCGGTGTGTGTATATTATTAATAACTTAACACCAGTGAAATGAATTCTTTAAAATCGATTGAAAGGAAAAAACATTTCTGCCTTGCTTCTCGTGAGTTGGTTTTTCTCTTAGTAATCGTTGTTTTATTGATTACATTTGTCGTTAAAAATATCCATCCATTTCTCGCAATTGATAGTCCTGTTAATAGTGAAATATTAGTTGTTGAAGGATGGCTACCTGATTATGCTTTAAAGCAAACTATTAACGAATTTAATGACAATAATTATAGCTTATTAATAACAACTGGCGGACCATTATTGAAAGGTTACCATTTATCCGAATACAAAAC
>DAOVQH010000262.1 GCA_030628755.1 Candidatus Cloacimonadota bacterium
GGATGACTCCATCAGCATCAGGAGAGGAATTTATAATGCCAATGGATTTTGTGACTTGAATAAAAGCATCAATGGGTGCTTTAGCACCGGAAAAATTGTACAATTTTTCCTTTTCTTCTCTCGAAATTGGAATGGAGAATTGAGCTAAACCTGGATGTATATAAGTCGAATCAAGTAAAAGCTGCGTTCCCAGATAGACATTACCATTATTTTCGATAGCATCTGCAAACATGCCATCGGTTTCCTCAGCATAGGTTTCTTCTCTTTCGATATCAGGTTCATAGAATTGCATATCAAAGATGACAGCTTTTGCTCCGACTTTTGTGAAATAATCTACAGCATAGCTATAGAAAGAACGAGGCCAGGGCCAGGAAATTCCATTCTCTATGAAAAAGTCCAGACTGTAATCATCAATTGCTACGAGAACAATATTGGTATCAGCTTTCTCTGGAACAGGATCCAGTCTAAAACGGGAATCAAGAAATTTGAGTTCTGTTTCCTGTATAAAAGGAATATAACAAACCAAAAAAATAAGTGTTGTTAAAATTACCGCAGTTGGAAGCAGGATATACCATTTCTTATAAAGTTTGGAAAGTCTGATCTTATGCGATTTTTCTTTCATTTACTTATTAATTTCATCAAAGTCGGAATCATATCTTCAGAAATTTCGTTAGCAGCTTTTTCAAATGCTTTCAGACCTGCTTTTTCAAAGTTCAGTCCCTGCCCACTAACATTATTGAGCGAGCATTTATAGATTTCATCTCCAGAGTCCATATCTACAACGGAAACAGAAAGATCAACAAAAGCAGTGTACATTCCATACATCTCAGAACCCTCCCGGGATTTTGCATTGACCTTCACATAAATATCAGCTTTGTTCATACTCTCAGTGAAAGTAAAACCTTTCTCAGAAAAAGCTTGTTTGAGTTTTGGTTCCACATGAAGAATACTTAATTTTCTTCCAAAATTAGTTTCATCAGATTCAATGTAAAATGAAAGTCCTGACACATTCAAAATGATCTTTGTGTATGGAATCGGGAAGCTCTTTAGAATATTCTGATAAACATAGGAAGTAGTGTCCTGGTTTATTAACCGGGAGATATCGAGTTCTGCCTGTACCATTTGCATTTTTTCGGAAGATTTGATCTTGCTTACTTTGGATTTACCAACACCGTTCAGATCGGTACGCACATTTTTTACAAGGTCTCCTTTACCACGTATGAAAGTAAAGGTCAAAGGCAGATTAGAAATCTTTGATTGGATTCCATCATTATATAAAGCAAAAACTTGCAAAGACTGTTTCATCGATTTGTTTATCTTTGCATTCATATTGGAATTTACAGGTTTCAATTCGATGTTGGCAAGCAGATTCTGGATGGAAAAATAGATCTCATTATTCAGGTAGATGTTCGTTCCTTTATAAGTTGTTTCCAGAGTTTCTGTGATATACTTTTCTATTGGGTTCAAGGCTTGCAGAAAGTATAGAAGGGCTTTCTCGATGTTCTTTTTTTCCTCATTGGATTTTGCTTCTTTGAACAGGTCCATGGCAAGATTCATGGCTTTATCGATCTTTTCCTGTTTCAGCTTTTTATACATCATTCGGGAAAGACGGTAATATACCCAGTATTCCTTTTTATCCTGCCAGGTTTCCACCAGTTCGTATCCTTCGAGTTCTGCTTGCGTTGTTGACCTGATCTGGGATTTTAATTCTTCTTCCAGAATCCCGGATTTTTCTACGATACTGCTGATGACTTCCCCTGAGATATTGATTATAATTTCTGAAGCCAGATTTTTTAGAGCTTCGCTTTTTGCTTTTTCGATGTGATCGCTGCTCCCTTTAATCTTAGAAGCATAACCAATACCAATGTAATATTCCTTATTTATCGGTCGATTTTTTACCCAATCGGGTGGTTTTTTAGCAAAAGCGAGAGTAGTTTGAAGAAGCAAAATACAAAGTAAAAAAGACAAAGTTTTAATTTTCATTTTATCCTCTTTTCTATAGTTATTCTTTTTCTTGTTATGAAAGTCTCTTTCCTAATACAATAAAACCTTCTTCAATTTTAGAAATAATAAATCAGGGACATTGTAATCTTACTTAACTCTTTATAGTAATAAGACATTTTCCATCTCCTTAAAAAAGAAACATATAACTCCCTCAAACGGGTATATGAAGGTTTATTAAATTCTTTATATTTAGAAATAGAAAATTCCGGAAAAAATGAATTTTGTATATGTATTATCTTGAGTACCGGAATCACCTCTATCGTTTTCATTTGATGCCATTGTAAAAGCTGTATCAAAGGCAAATCTTTCAAAGATCAAACCTGTTCCAAAAGAGAATCCAGAACCAATAATTGGATCTTCATTAATGTCAGCCATGAGTGTTGGAACAGATTGATAACCTGCTCGAAAAGGAATCACCGCAAAATCTGAAACAACAAGATATTCAGCACCTACTCGGAATTGATTTAAGTCATCTTCATGTGCATTTATATTACTTTCACCATAAGCTCTGGTTTCATAATCTAAAGCCAGTGTAAAGTTATCACCAAAACGGTAGGATGCACCTACACCTATCATCAAAGGCATCTCGTTTGTAGCTTCACCATCATCATAATCAATAGTATCAGAACCATAATCACCATCATACCAATAATATTCTCGAAAAAAAGATCCCTCTTCCTCTGCATCCAGGTCAAATGGAGTTCTTAAAGTAAATCCAAGTTTCAATGGCATAGGTTTCTGTAAATTATCAAAATTAGCCATTATACCGAAGACCATGTTAAACCCGGAAAAGTTCTGAGTCATTTCTCCAGTAAGATATAGATCATAATATTCATTATAATAATTATCATAATAAGTACCATAATATTCATCTTCACATTCCTTTTCATATTTTCCAAACCACATATTCGCTGCCAAACCTACCGACAAGAAAGGCAATGTCTGGTATCCAGCTCCAAACGTAAAAGTATCGGCACCTCCAGTAGAATTAATTTCAGTACTTCCACTATAAAAGTTTTCATAAAGGTCTATTGGACGCTGATATGCTGCAGCTATTACCAGTTTACTATTCATAAATGGAAAAGCAGCGCTGGCAAAATCTAAAACAAAATTAGATTTTGTATTATCCCAACTACCCAATTTAGAGCTTGTTGAATTATATTTAGAAACAATCGATGCTTCAGGTCTGTATAGTTGATTCAACCCAGCAGGATTCCAAACAAGTGATGTTGCATCATCAGCCACACCGATAAAAGCCCCACCCATACCGGCTGCACGTGCACCGGCACCGGTTATGTTCCATCGAGCGTTTAAGCTTACTATTAAAAAAACAAAAAATAAAATAATACACAATTTTCTCATCTTTCCTCCCTTTTTATTTTACTACTACTTTATCTTCTACCTGAATATTTCCGATCTTTCCAATTGCTTTAGCAATGGACATTCTTTCTTGAACTTGAATAACAATTAATTCTCCTAAAGGAATTACATTCTTCCCTAAAACTTCACCTGTTTGCGGATGGTAATATTTCTTTCCTTCTTTATAGGCAACACATTTTGTACCTTTACGCACGCCAACATTGCTCCCGATACTGAGGATTATCTGATCATCCTCAACTTCCATTATAATGCCTTCAACCAGTGGCAGGTCGTTATAGATATCTATTGCAACCTGTTCCACCAGTCTTTCGATAGTTTCGATATTAGTATTACCGGAATCTGCTTCTTTTGCTACGATGAGTTCACTGGTTTCTGTATCGATGCCACGAGCACTGACTTTGGCAAAACCGATCTCGATATTTACCCTGCCTAAAACAATTACATCTGCTCCTGCAAGTTTTCCCACCTTTACCGCAGTTTCATCATCAACAAAACCTGTCATTCCCAGCTTTTGTTCTTCCATAATTTTATCCAAGGCGCTTCGTTCGATAACCCTAAAGCGGCGTAAATTAAC
>DAOVQH010000184.1 GCA_030628755.1 Candidatus Cloacimonadota bacterium
AAAGTCCTTTGAAAAACAGCATTCTGAGAAAAATCAACTGTTGATTCCAAATTTTGAAAATTTTTTGGGGGTATGCTAATACTGATACTTATAATTCTTGACAAGAAGTAGTCACGAAAATTTTTTAGATGTCCCTTTTGGGAATCGTGTGATGTTTAGGAGATGAAATGTACGCAATAGTTGATTTCAAAGGAACTCAGCTTAAAGTTGAAAAAGACCAGACTGTGAGAGTTCCATACTTACACGAATATGAGGTCGGTGTGAAATTTGAAATTCCCAGAGTTTTGCTTCTGCACACTGATAAAGATACAATCATAGGTCAACCAACTGTTAAGAGTGCAAAAGTTCTGGCAGAAGTTGTAGGACATCTCAAAGATAAAAAAGTTATTGTTTTTAAAAAGAAGAAAAGAAAAGGTTACGAGAAAAAACAGGGACACAGACAGAACTATACTGAAATAATAATAAAGGATATAATTAAATAGGGGGGGGTTATGGCTCATAAGAAAGGTGTTGGTAGTAGTAAAAATGGAAGAGATAGTAACCCTCAATATCTCGGAGTAAAGAAATTCGGCGGTGAAAGAGTTTTAGCTGGAAATATTTTAATACGTCAAAGAGGTACAAAAATTAAAATAGGTAATAATGTCGGTTTAGGAAAAGATTATACCATATTCAGTTTGATTGATGGATTCGTAAAATTTGAGACTAAAAAAGCCGGGAAAAAATTCGTTAGTGTTTATTCTGAGAGAAACTAAAATTTTATATTGAATTTAAGCAGCTATTTGGCTGCTTTTTTTGTTTATAAAACAAGTGAAAAAAATTTGGGAATTACAAATAGCATTTACTCAAGAAAAGATTATATTGATAGTTTATTATAAATTTAATCTATCTTCCAATAATAAAATAAATTTTAAAATTAAATAATGAATAAGAAAGTAAATCAAAACTTTATAATAATTTTGTATAATTAGTATCAATCCATAAAGTGCCGTTTCGAGTTGTAAGGAGCTTGCGACGATCCCGACATGTCGGGAAGGTAGCCTGAATACGCACTTTTTCTCGACTCGTCGTTCCTTACGAGTCGAAAAACCTGAGTTTACGGATGGACTCTAATTATACATTATTTTAAATCCAAAAAAAAGGAGGTATTAATGAGAAATTACAAAACGTTTATTGTACTGTTTATTCTGATTGTCGGTTTTATTTTCTGGGCTTGCTCGGAAAAAGACCCGATTGGAATAGAGCAATTTGAATTGGCCTTTCCCGGTTCTTCGCCAGTAATCAACAGCTCTATTCTAACAGACGGAGTGGATTTTTCCATCGGCTATTACAATGGAAATATTCGAACTGACAGAGTTAAGCTTGAGTGGGCAGCCAGCACAGATGAAGACTTTTTGTGCTACAAGATTTTAAAAATGGAAGGAGAAGAAACAGAAAGATCTTTCGAGGGTTTTGAAGGTGGTTCCATACCGGCAAATTGGAATACCTATGGTGATTTTGGTGGATGGTATGTTACAGATGAATCACCTTTTCAGGGAAATTACTGTGCACGTACTCATGAAGGCTCTTATGGTTATGAATACTTGGAAACTACTATGAATGTACAGCAAGATACGGAAATATTTATCTCCTTCTGGGCTAACGGCTATAATGATGGACAAGGTCGATTTAGAATTAATGGTTCAACTTACGATTATTGGTATCCTGGTGGCTGGTGTAATTATTCCTTTTATTATTACACAGGTTATAATACAACTGTAACATTAGAGTGGCGATATGACACAGGTTATTATGGTTTTGGTCTACTCGATAATGTAGAAATTTCTGGTATTGGAGGAGATTTTTCAGTTGTTGAAACCTTTAATGATAGGAATTCAACTACTCTCTGGGATACTACTCTTACTCAAAATCAGTATTACACTTATAAAATAGCATCGATTATTGAGCAGGGCACACATAAAATAGATGAGATAACAATTAAAACACCAGAATGGCAAGCTCCCGATAGCATTGAAGTAAATGGATTAAGCCTAACTGTAATTGAACTGGTTTGGAAAGATAATTCCGAATCTGAAACTGCTTTTACCATTTATGTTGATACTCTCGATGTAACAATACCAGCTTTTGTAACAATTGATTCTTTAACTGTCAATCAAGATGTAACAAGTAAAACATTTAACGATTTAGATCTATCTCCTTTATATAGGTTCGGAGTAAAAGCAATAAATTACTTTGAAGAAGATACACCCGTAACTTACAGTGCAGATTTTTCATTTAATTTTGATGCACCAACAAACTTAAATGCGTCACAAATACCAGGTTTAAAATCTATAGAACTTACGTGGAACGATAATGCAACTTTAGAATCAGGTTTTGAAATCGAACGTAAAATAAACAGCTCTGAATTTGAACTTCTTGCAACTATCCCTGTTTACAATACTATTGAATACACCGATTATGATACAACTTCATTTGAATATGGAGATACAATAGCTTATCGAGTTAGAGCATATAATGATTATGATGATATTATTTATACTGATTATTCAAATGAAGCAACTGTTATTCTTTCTGAACTGACTGAAATCTATGTAGATTTCGAAGATGGACAATTCCCTGATGATTGGTCAACCTGGACTTCTGGAGGAACCGGGTGGTATATCACAAACTTCGCTGCATACGAAAGTGTTTATAGCATTACGTGTGGCGGCGGTTACTACGACGAAGAATATCTATCAACAACAATTAATGTCCCCCAATACACATATATTTCCATCTCATTTTATACACGAGAAGAAGATACATCTGGTGATGGAGACCTCTATATAAATGGTATTCATCAGTTCGATTGGGATAATAATTCATCGAGCTGGGGTTACGAATCAACAACATATTATACTGGTTCAAATTCAGAGATTACTTTACAATGGGAATATTTAACAAGTGGTTATGGCAACACATTTATTGATAATATCCAGGTAACCTGGTAAAAGAAGGAGGAAACATGAAAAAAATAATAGCACTTATCATTGTATTAGGATTATCCAGTTTGAGCTTTGCTCAAGAACCAGTTTCTATCAGAAGTAATTCTCTTGCTAATATTATCCTGGATGACTGGGATTTAATCTATGATCCAATCGACTTAAAGTTCATCGAGGGAACGCACTTCTTCACAAATTTAGCTGATTTCAACTCATATTATCATGATAATAATGGAGACTGGGAAGATCAAAATGAATCTTTCTTAACCGAACTACCTCTGGGTATCTCCTTTCAAAACCCATTCTCAAAAAACTTGAAGCATTCTTTACTTCTCAGGCTAAGAGAATCAAAAGAATCTGAAAATGCTAATGCAGGTTCTGGGGAATATGAAAAGAACTCTATGGACTATTGTGACGTTGATGGTGATGGTCTTTACGACAATCGAAGATTTTTTTCAGGTAAATACACTAACTTTGATATCAATAAGAGAATTGGATTTGTATTTAATAATAATTTTATCTGGGGAGATAAAACAGTAGGTTTCAAATTTGTCTATGATAAACAGAAAACTGAAAAAGATGAAGCAAAGAATGATATGGGAATTGATAATTTTGGAGGAACTTGGTGGTACTGGCCATATTCTTGGGGTGTAGATGCTGGTGATTATGGTTTTGAAAGAACTGAAACCAATTATCTATTGGAAGATGAATATTCTGATTATGATTTTTCTGAAGAAGGTGATTTTCTTACTAAAACTGAAAGTTCCAATATCAAATATAACTTAGCGATTATGAGGAAATTCACTATTTCTGATAAAGAAACAGAATTCAGATTAGATTTTATGCATCAAAGATTGGTTTCCGGTAAAGTAAAAACCGACGATTATTATGCAGGAAATTATACTGAAGTAAATGAATCTGATAGTTTAAGTAATTATGATATTGAAACTGGAAATATCACTGATACTTACACAATGATCCAAGATGAAAGTGGAAATAAAAATCAAATTGAATTTTCCATAAAAAGAATTTTTAATAAACAGGTAGAAAGAAAAAATGATGGATTTTGGAAATTGGGAATCGTTTTTGGATTAACTTCCGGTGATTATGATTTTGCAGATGATAGACAATTGACAACTGAACAAAATTTGGATTATGCATCTACATCATATACAGATACTAATCAGGAAGTTTCAAATCATCAATATATTAATGATATTGGCGATTATAATGGTTCTAACTTTATCCTATATGGGAAATTTAACATTCATTATGATGAGATAATTAATTTTGGCTTTGGAACATTTTACGATTATCGTGTCGTTGAAAGAGATACAGATTATATCGAAGATGAGATCAATATTTCTGAATATACTGAAGGTGGATCATTCGATGATGAAAATGATTTTATCATAACAGAAACTGGCAAATTTACAGCAGACAGAACTTTTGAGAAACAGATTTATCAAATGAGAATTCCTGTTGGCCTGGAATTCAGAATGCCAAAAAAAGACCTGACTGATTTTGATACATTTGGATTAAGAAATTTCAGCTTCCGAATCGGTACAACTTATTTTTACACCAAAACCATCACAAATGATATAAAACAGGTAACTGATTCTTATCCATTCACAACAATTACTGAATATGGTGATGGAGAGGTAGAGGTTGACTTTAATGATAATTTTTACCAATCTACGAGTGAGCATTCAGAAAATATTGCAGGAACAAAGCGATTCTCTGGGGGAATTGGCTATAATCATTCCGAAAATTTGCAAATCGATATTGGTGGATATATTGATGATAATTGGAAGAATTCTTTGATCGGCATTTCTTTCTCAATAAAACTGTGAAATATATAGAATACCTTTTATATTTTCAATAATTCCATCACATTTTTTTTTAAGCGGCATTCAATTGGATGCCGCTTGACTTTTTTAAATAGATATTTTCTGATAGAAGCTTTTATTAGATTTCTCGTTCCTATCCGGCAGCTGCCGGATGGGAACGCAATATACAGTTAGATTTTTTTACTTGTTTATTTTGGAGGTTTTATATGCGATATGTATTTTTTTTATTTATAGCGTTAATTTTAATTGGAGGATGTTCTATGGAAAAGAAATCTGAAACAGGTATTAATCCATTTCCCAACTTTGATGCCATGTGGGATTATCAACATCCTGACTCCACAGAAATAAAGTTTACCGGGCTAATTTCAAAGGTAAAAGAATCCGGAGATACGGATTATTATTTACAGCTTCTGACTCAAATTGCACGAGCTCAAGGTATGCAGAGAAAATTTGATGAAGCTCATAAAACCCTGAACCAGGTTGACAGTATGCTTACAGCTAATCTTAAAACCGCAAAAATAAGATACCTGCTGGAACGAGGAAGAGTGTATAATTCATCCGGAAATCCAGACAAATCCAGAGCATTATTTTTAGAAGCATGGAACTTTGGTAT